>NZ_JBSIBZ010000085.1:0-42012 GCF_058245575.1 Streptomyces sp. UF-297
CGGAAGGCGGGGCCAGTGGCGCGTACGCGGCTCAGCGGGCCTTCTGGGCCAGGTTCAGGAGGTGGTCGGCCAGGGCCTGGCCGCCGGAGGGGTCGCGGCTGATGAGCATGAGGGTGTCGTCGCCCGCGATGGTGCCCAGGATGTCGTGCAGCTCGGCCTGGTCGATGGCGGAGGCCAGGAACTGGGCGGCGCCCGGCGGGGTGCGCAGAACGACGAGGTTGGCGGAGGCCTCCGCGGAGATGAGGAGTTCGGCCGAGAGCCGACGCATCCGCTCCTCCTTGGCCGACTCCCCCAGCGGCGCGCGCGGGGTGCGGTCGCCGCCCTCGCTCGGCACCGCGTAGATCAGCTCGCCCCCCGTGTTGCGGATCTTGACCGCGCCCAGTTCGTCCAGGTCGCGGGAGAGCGTCGCCTGGGTGACGGACAGGCCGTCGTCGGCGAGCAGCCGGGCGAGCTGGCTCTGGGAGCGGACCGCCTGCCGGTTGAGGATGTCCACGATCCGGCGGTGGCGGGCGGTGCGGGTCTGCGGTACGGCCTGCCCGCCGTGCGCCGTCTCGTTGTCCTGCGCCTCGGTCATCGTCTTCGTCAGTCTCCGGATCGTCGTTCCCCGTGTGCCCCCGTATGGGCGGTGGTCAGGACGGCGGGGAGCTTTCCGAGGAAGACCTCCACGTCCTCCTCGGAGAGGATCAGCGGCGGGGCGAGCCGGATGACGTCCGGCGCGACCGCGTTCACCAGCAGACCCGCGTCCTGAGCCGCCTGCTGCACCTGCGGCGCGAGGGACTCGGTCAAGACGATACCCAGGAGAAGGCCCGCACCGCGGACCCGGCCGACCAGGGGGTGGCCCAGCGCCTCGATCCCGCCACGCAGCCGCTCGCCGGTCCGCTTGACGCTCTCCAGGATGCCCTCGGCCTCGATGGTCTCCAGCACGGCGAGCGCACCGGCGCACACCACGGGGTTGCCGCTGAAGGTGGAGCCGTGCGTTCCGGGGGTCAGCAGGGCGGCCGCGGGGCCGAAGGCGAGGGTG
Organism: Streptomyces sp. UF-297; assembly: GCF_058245575.1. NCBI lineage: Bacteria > Bacillati > Actinomycetota > Actinomycetes > Kitasatosporales > Streptomycetaceae > Streptomyces > Streptomyces sp. UF-297. Next base: position 1,022 of record NZ_JBSIBZ010000085.1, read on the forward strand.
GCGCCGATGGGCAGGCCGCCGCCCAGCCCCTTGGCGAGGGTGACGATGTCGGCCTGAACCCCCTGGGCCGCGGAGTGAAGCCAGTGGCCCGTACGCCCGATACCGGTCTGGATCTCGTCCAGGACCAGGAGGGTGCCGGTGGCCGCGGTGATCTCCCGGGCGGCGCTCAGATAGCCGGGCGGGGGCACGACCACGCCGTTCTCGCCCTGGACGGGTTCCAGGACCACCAGGGCGGTCTCGGTGGTGACGGCCGCGCGCAGCGCCTCGATGTCGCCGTACGGGACGAAGTCGACATCGCCCGGCAGCGGCAGGAACGGGGCCTGCTTGGCGGGCTGGCCGGTCAGCGCGAGGGCGCCCATGGTGCGACCGTGGAAGCCGCCGGTGGTGGCGACCATGTGGGTACGGCCCGTGAGCCGGCCGATCTTGAAGGCGGCCTCGTTGGCCTCGGCGCCGGAGTTGGAGAAGTAGACCCGGCCCGGGCGCCCGGCGATCGCCAGCAGCCGCTCGGCGAGCGCGACGGTGGGCTCGGAGACGAAGAAGTTGGAGACATGGCCCAGGGTGGCGATCTGCCGCGATACGGCGCCCACGACGGCGGGGTGGGCGTGGCCGAGGGCGTTGACCGCGATACCGCCGAGGAAGTCGAGGTACTCCTTGCCCTCGGCGTCCCAGACCCTGGTGCCCGCGCCGCGCACCAGCGGGATGCGGGGGGTGCCGAAGTTGTCCATCATGGCGCCCTGCCAGCGGTGGGTGAGCGCCGCGTTGCCGTCGGCCGTTTCTGGCGCCGTGCCCGTGGTCATACCGTCCCCTCGATGGTGTTCTCGTCGGGCACGACCATCGTGCCGATGCCCTCGTCGGTGAAGATCTCCAGCAGGATCGAGTGCTGCACCCGCCCGTCGATCACCCTGGCGGTGTGCACCCCGTTGCGTACCGCGTGCAGACAGCCCCGCATCTTGGGCACCATGCCGCTGGCCAGGTCGGGCAGCAGCTTTTCCAGCTCCGTGGCGGTGAGCCGGCTGATGACCTCGTCGGAGCGCGGCCAGTCCTCGTACAGGCCCTCGACGTCGGTCAGGACCATCAGGGTCTCGGCACCCAGCGCCGCAGCGAGTGCCGAAGCCGCCGTATCAGCATTGACGTTGTAGACATGCCCCACATCACCTTCGTCCTGGGAGCGGGCGATCGAGGAGACGACCGGGATACGGCCGTCGGCGAGCAGCGCCTCGATGGCGCCGGTGTCGATCTCGGTGATCTCGCCGACCCGGCCGATGTCGACCAGTTCGCCCTCGATGCGGGGCCGGTGCTTGGTGGCGGTGATGGTGTGGGCGTCCTCGCCGGTGATGCCGACGGCGAGCGGGCCGTGCTGGTTCAGCAGGCCGACGAGCTCGCGCTGCACCTGTCCGGCGAGCACCATGCGTACGACGTCCATGGCGTCCTCGGTGGTGACGCGCAGGCCCGCCTTGAACTCGCTGACGATGCCGTGCCGGTCCAGGGCCTCGCTGATCTGCGGTCCGCCGCCGTGCACCACGACGGGCTTGAGGCCCGCGTGGTGCAGGAAGACGACGTCCTGGGCGAAGGCGGCCTTCAGCTCCTGGTCGACCATGGCGTTGCCGCCGAACTTGATGACGACGGTCTTGCCGTGGTGCCGGGTCAGCCAGGGCAGCGCCTCGATGAGGATCTGCGCCTTGGGGAGCGCGGTGTGCTTGCGGGCGGTGGGCTGGCTGCTGGGGTCTTTGCCCGTGTCTTTGCTCATGACGAGTACGCGCTGTTCTCGTGGACGTAGTCGGCGGTGAGGTCGTTGGTCCAGATCGTCGCGGTCTCGGACCCGGCCGCGAGGTCGGCGGTGATGACGACCTCCCGGTAGCGCATGTCGACGAGTTCGCGGTCCTCGCCGACCGAGCCGTTCTTGCAGACCCAGACGCCGTTGATGGCGACGTTGAGCTGGTTCGGGTCGAAGGCGGCGGAGGTCGTGCCGATCGCGGAGAGCACCCGGCCCCAGTTGGGGTCCTCGCCGTGCAGGGCGCACTTGAGGAGGTTGTTGCGGGCGATGGACCGGCCGACCTCGACGGCGTCGGCCTCGCTCGCGGCGTTGACCACCTCGACCTTGATGTCCTTGCTGGCGCCCTCGGCGTCGCCGATCAGCTGCCGCCCCAGGTCGTCGCAGACCTCGCGGACGGCCTCGGCGAACTCGGCGTACTCCGGGGCGACTTCGGACGCACCCGAGGCGAGCAGCAGCACCGTGTCGTTGGTGGACATGCAGCCGTCGGAGTCGACCCGGTCGAAGGTGAGCCGGGTGGCGTCGCGCAGCGCCGCGTCCAGAACGCCGGCTTCGAGGTCGGCGTCGGTGGTGAGGACGACGAGCATCGTGGCGAGGCCGGGGGCGAGCATACCCGCGCCCTTGGCCATGCCGCCGACGGTCCAGCCGTCCTTGGTGACCACGGAGGTCTTGTGCACGCTGTCGGTGGTCTTGATGGCGATGGCGGCCTTCTCGCCGCCGTGCGCGGAGAGTTCGGCGGCGGCCTTCTCGACTCCGGGCAGGAGCTTGTCCATGGGGAGCGTGACGCCGATGAGTCCGGTCGACGCGACGGCGACCTCGCCCGCGTTGAGCGCGAGCACCCGCGCCGCCTTCTCGGCGGTGGCATGGGTGTCCTGGAAGCCCTTGGGGCCCGTACAGGCGTTGGCGCCACCGGAGTTGAGGACCACGGCCGAGACCTGTCCGCCCTTGAGGACCTGCTCGGACCACAGGACCGGGGCGGCCTTGACGCGGTTGGAGGTGAAGACACCGGCGGCGGCCAGGCGCGGCCCGGTGTTGACCACGAGGGCCAGGTCCGGGTTGCCGTTCTCCTTGATCCCGGCGGCGATCCCCGCGGCCGTGAATCCCTTAGCTGCCGTCACACTCACGGCGCGACTCCGATCGTAGTGAGCCCGGTGGCCTCGTCGAGGCCGAGGGCGATGTTCATGCTCTGCAGGGCGCCGCCGGCGGTGCCCTTGGTCAGGTTGTCGATGGCGCTGATCACGATCACGCGCCCGGCCGCCTCGTCGTGGGCGACCTGGATCTGCGCGGCGTTCGACCCGTACACGGAGGCGGTCGCGGGCCACTGCCCCTCGGGGAGCAGGTGGGCGAACGGCTCGTCGGCGAAGGCCTTCTCGTACACGGCCCGTACGGACTCGGCGGTGACGCCCGACTTGGCCTTCGCGCTGCAGGTGGCGAGGATGCCGCGGGGCATCGGGGCCAGGGTGGGCGTGAAGGAGACGGTGACGGGGGTGCCCGCCGCCGCGGTCAGGTTCTGGATCATCTCGGGGGTGTGCCGGTGCACTCCCCCGACGCCGTACGGGGACATGCTCCCCATGACCTCCGAGCCGAGCAGGTGCGGCTTGGCCGCCTTGCCCGCGCCGGAGGTGCCGGACGCCGCGACGATCACCGCCTCCGCCTCGACGAGGTCCGCCGCGTACGCCGGGAAGAGCGCGAGCGAGACGGCGGTCGGGTAGCAGCCGGGCACCGCGATGCGCTTGGACCCCTCCAACGCGGCGCGGGCGCCCGGCAGTTCGGGAAGGCCGTAGGGCCAGGCGCCGGCGTGCGGGCTGCCGTAGAACTTCTCCCAGTCCCCCGCGTCCTTCAGCCGGAAGTCGGCGCCCATGTCGACGACGAGGACGTCGGGGCCGAGCTGTTCGGCGACGGCGGCGGACTGCCCGTGGGGCAGGGCGAGGAAGACGACATCGTGGCCCGCGAGGACTTCGGCGGCGGTCGGCTCCAGGACGCGGTCGGCGAGCGGCAGCAGATGCGGCTGCAACGCCCCAAGGCTCTGGCCCGCGTTGGAGTTCCCGGTCAGCGCGCCGATCTCCACTTCCGGGTGCCCCAGAAGCATGCGCAGAACCTCGCCCCCCGCATACCCACTCGCTCCCGCGACCGCTGCTCGCACTGCCATGACCCCTCCTCGGTGATGGCATGACTATACGTAGCGATGCAGTTTTATGCAATGCATTGAGGCGAGGATTCCGATCACTTGTTCCGATCGCCCGTACGGCATCCCGGTGGCCGAAGTCCGGGGTCAGCGCCAGTAGCCGGTGAAGGTGACCGCGTCCTTGGTGAATCCGCGGTCGGTGACGAGGTGGCGCCGCACCCCGGTGGCGAGCCGCTGACCGCCGGCGGCCCAGGCGTATCCGGGCCCGTCGGGCAGTTGAGCCGCGCGGACCGCCGCGAGCACCGTCTCGCCGGGGAGGGCGCCGTCCCGCCTGACCACCCAGTGGAGCGTGGTGCCGGTCCCGGTTTCGACGGGCTGCGCGTCCTGCGGGTGCGGGATCTCGACGTACGCCTCGGTGGGCACGGCGTCGGTGGACGAGCCGATGATGCCCGCGACGGCCGGGAGTGCGGTCTCGTCGCCGACCAGCAGCCGCCACCGCGCACCGGGCGGCGGCAGGAAGGTGATGCCCTCGTCGAAGATGCCGAGTTCGTCGCCCGGTGCGGCGTCGCGCGCCCACGCGGCCGCGGGCCCGAGTGCGCCGTCGCCGTCCTCGTGCAGGACGAAGTCGATGTCGATCTCGGGGCCGTCGCTGTACGCACCCTGCGCGCGGTGGTGGCGCACGGTGTAGTTGCGGCCGATCGGGCGGGTGTCCTTGGGCATGAGGAAGTACTCGGCCATCCACAGCCCGCTGGTCCGCTTCGGCAGCCGCAGCCCGCGCGCGGCGGGCAGGAACAGCCGGAACCACTGGTCGTACCCCATCGCCTGGAAGCTCCGCAGGTCGGGACCACCGATGGTGATCCTCACGAAGCTCGGACCGATCCGCTTGCGCGCCACCACCCGCGCGACGAGGAACTCCCGCCGCTCGGGCTTGCGGTACTTCCCGGGCCTGGCCATCACACCCCACCCCCTTGATTCATTTAGGTTAGGCAAACCTAACAGGATCGAGGGGTGGCCGGGCGGCGCGGTGCGACTTCTCGCGCCCGGACCGCGTGTCCGGATGTGACAGGGAATCGTCATTGCGGCCATGGGCGGGGGCGGTGAGGATGCCTGTATGTCCCTCTCCCACCGCGTCGTCATCGCGGTCTTCCCCGATGTCGACCTCCTCGACGTCACCGGCCCGGCCGAGGTCTTCGCGCTGGCCAACCGGGAGACCGGCGGGCGGGCCGGCTACCGGGTCCGGCTCGCCGGGCCGGTGGCCGGTGCGGTGCAGACGTCGGCGGGGGTGCGGCTGCTGGCCGATCTGTCCTTCGAGGAAGTCGGGGAGCAGGTGGACACCCTGCTGGTGCCCGGCGCGGTCGACATGACCGAGCACGGCCCCACCGCCCGCATCGACGCCGACGTCGTGGCGTGGGTGAAGGCGACCGCGCCGCACGCCCGGCGAGTGGCGTCGGTGTGCGTGGGCGCGCATGTGCTGGCGGCGGCCGGGCTGCTGGACGGGAAGACGGCGACCACCCACTGGTCGACCGCCGGCCAGCTCGCCGCCGACCATCCGGCCGTCACCGTCGACCCGGATCCGATCTTCGTCCGCACCGACCGCGGCCGACTGTGGACGGGCGCCGGGATCAGCGCCTGTCTGGACCTCGCGCTCGCCCTGGTGGCCGAGGACCTGGGCGAGGACGTCGCCCTGACGGTGGCCCGGCAGCTGGTGATGTACCTCAAGCGGCAGGGCGGGCAGAGCCAGTTCTCCGTACCGCTGAGCCGGCCCGCCTCCGCCCGCCGGGACATCGACGCACTGCGGCTGTGGATCGCCGAGCACCTCGACGAGGATCTGTCGGCGGAGGCGCTGGCGGCCCGGATGTGTCTGAGCGAGCGGCACTTCGCGCGCGTCTTCAAGCAGGAGACCGGGCTCAGCCCCGCCGCGTACGTCGAAGCCGCCCGCATCGAAGTGGCCCGGCGCCTGCTGGAGACCATCGACGACCCGCTCGATCGGGTCGCGGCCGCGGCCGGGCTCGGGTCGGCGGAAACCCTGCACCGGGCGTTCAAGCGGCAGCTCGCCACGACGCCCGCCGCCTACCGGCGCCGCTTCCGCACCCAGACCGGCTGACCCGCCCCCTACCCCTACCCCTCCCCCTCGCCGTACGCAGGCGGGGCGGACGGCTTCGCCATGCCTCCGTCCCTCGCAGATCCCCCCCCCGCAGATCCCCCTGCTGATCTCCGCGTCCCCGGATCCCTCTGTCCCTTCCCTTACGACCCGTCAATTCCCTTACGAAAGGCACCCGATGAGCAGCAAACAGCCCTCCAGGACCCTGCGCGACGTCAGCGGCCTGGACAGCCGGCCGCCGAAGCTGAGCGAGTCCGCGCTGATCATGATCGACTTCCAGAACACGTACCGCAGCGGCGTCATGGCCCTGGAAGGTGCGGAGAAGGCCCTGGCAGCCGGTGCGCGTCTGCTGGAGCGCGCCCGCGCCGCGGGCATCCCGGTCGTCCACATCCTCAACGACGGCGGCGCGGACACTCCGTACGACATCCGCGCCCACATCGGCGCCATCAGCGACGAAGTCGCCCCGGCGGACGGCGAGGCGGTGGTGGTCAAGCAGTTCCCCAACGCCTTCCACGCCACCGAGCTGGAGGAAGCCCTGACCGCCCTGGGCTTCGCACCCGGCGGCGGCAAGGACCTCGTCCTGGCGGGCTTCATGACGCACATGTGCGTCAACTACACCGCCCAGGGCGCCTTCAACCTCGGCTACCGCCCCACCGTCGTCGCCGAGACCACCGCCACCCGCGCCCTCGCCGCCCCCGACGGCACCGTTCTGCCCGCCGCCGCCCTCCAGGCCGCGGCCCTGACCGCCGTCACCGACCTGTTCGGCACCGTCGTCCCCACCGTCGACGCGCTCCCCGCCTGATACCGGGGGCGGCGGGGCCGCACATCGACGCGGCCCCGTGCCCCTTGGAGACACGGGAGAACGAGACCGGCGGTGATCTCCACCTCTTCGGGTAGCGATCACCGCCGGGGTGCACGAGCCAGGGGCAGGGTCAGGAACGCGGGTCCTGGGGCGCTGCGGCCCGCTTCGCTTCCTTCTCCTTGTTCTTCTCCTTGATACGCACCGTCTCCTTGCGGACCTCGGCCTGAGTGGCGCGCTCCTTCTGCAGCCACTCGGGGTTGTCCTGCTTGAGCGCGTCAATCTGCTCCGTGGTCAGGGCGTCGGTGATGCCGCCGCGCGCCAGGCCCGAGATGGAGATGCCGAGCTTCGCCGCGACGACCGGCCGGGGGTGCGGGCCGTTCGCTCGCAGCTCCCGAAGCCACTCGGGCGGCTCGGTCTGCAGCGCGTTCAGCTCGGCGCGCGAGACGACACCCTCCTGGAACTCGGCGGGTGTGGCCTGAAGGTACACACCCAGCTTCTTCGCCGCGGTCGCGGGCTTCATCGTCTGGGTGCTCTGGTGCTGCGTCATGGTGTCAAGGGTATCGAGCATGTGCGCTACCTCCGACCACGACCGGTAACCTGGCGGAGTGACAGGCTCGGAAGATTCCCCTTCGTTCCGGCTCGCGTACGTCCCGGGCGTGACACCCACCAAATGGGTGCGGATCTGGAACGAGCGGCTGCCCGACATCCCGCTGACCCTCGTCCCGGTGACCGCTGCCGAGGCGTGCGGGGTGCTGCGCGAGCGCGGCGCCGACGCGGGTTTCGTCCGCCTGCCGGTGGACGGTACGGACCTCAGCGCGATCCCGCTCTACACCGAGACCACGGTGGTCGTGATCCCCAAGGAGCACGTCGTGGCGGCGGTCGAGGAGGTGTCCCCGCAGGAGCTCACCGACGAGATCGTGCTGCACCCCCTGGACGACACCCTGGAGTGGGAGCAGCGCCCCGGACAGCCCGCGATGGAGCGGCCCGCCACCACGGCGGACGCCATCGAGCTGGTGGCGGCGGGCGTGGGGCTGCTCGTGGTCCCGCAGTCGCTCGCGCGTCTGCACCACCGCAAGGACCTCACCTACCGCACGCTCACCGGCGCCCCCGAGTCGCGCGTGGCGCTGTCGTGGCCGCAGGAGGCCACCACCGACATGGTGGACGACTTCATCGGGATCGTCCGCGGGCGGACGGTCAACAGCACGCGGGGGCGCAAGCAGCCGCAGGCCGAGGCCCCGGCCGCGGCCGAGCGCAAGCGCCCCGACAGGGGCGGCGCGCGGCGCAAGCCCACCTCCGGCGGAAAGCCGGCCGGCAAGGGCGCGCGGAGCGGTTCCGGTGGCGCCAAGGCCGGCGGGAACAGGACCGGCGGCGCCAAGGCGGCCAAGCGCGGCAAGCCCCGCCGCCGGTCGTAACGCCGCAGGACCGGGCGTACGGCGCGGAGCGGTATGGCGCGCGCCGTACGGGGCGGCCGGTGGCTCAGTAGCCGCTCGGCCGCACCAGGCCCGTCTCGTACGCGAAGACCGCGGCCTGGGTCCGGTCGCGCAGGCCCAGCTTGACCAGGATGCGGCTCACATGGGTCTTGACGGTCTGCTCCGCCACCACCAGGCGCGTGGCGATCTCCGCGTTCGACAGGCCCTGGGCGATCAGGGACAGGACCTCCGTCTCGCGTTCCGTCAGGTCGCCGACGCGGTCCTTGAGCGGGGCGCGCGGGGCGCCGGTCATCCGGGAGAACTCGGCGATCAGCCGCTTGGTGATGTTGGGAGCCAGCAGCGCGTCGCCGCCCGCCACCACCCGTACCGCCTGGGCGAGCTCCTCGGCGGAGGCGTCCTTGAGCAGGAATCCGGACGCGCCGGCCCGCAGTGCCTCGTAGACGTACTCGTCGAGGTCGAAGGTGGTCAGGACGAGCACCTTGACGGTGGCGCCGGCCGGTTCGGTGATGCGGCGGGTCGCCTCGATGCCGCCGAGCTCGGGCATCCGGATGTCCATCAGGACCACGTCGGGGGCGAGTTCGGCGGCCTTGGCGACGGCGTCGAGGCCGTCCACGGCCTGGCCGACGACCTCGATCCCGGGTTCGGCGTTGAGCAGCACCGTGAAGCCCTGGCGGACCATCACCTGGTCGTCGGCTATCAGGACTCGAATGGTGCTGTGGGTCATCTGTCGTCCTTCGCGGGGATCGGGGGAATCGAGGAGTCGGCGGAAGTCGTCAGGGGCAGGGTCGCGGCCACTTCGTAGCCGCCCTCCGGCGTGGGGCCGACGGCCAGGTCGCCGCCCAGCATGGCGGCCCGCTCGCGCATCCCGAGCAGCCCGTGGCCGGGGCCCGGCGAGTGGCCCGAGGGGCGCTGGGCGGGCGCGGTGGGCGCGGAGTTGGTGATCCGTACGGTCAGGGCGGCCGGGCGGTATCCGATCTCCACCCGCACCCGGGCCCCCGGAGCGTGCCGCATCGCGTTGCTCATCGCCTCCTGGACGATACGGAACGCGGAGAGCTCGACGCCCGGGGACAGCGGGCGGGGCTCGCCCGTGGTCGCGGTCTCGACGGTGAGGCCGGCCGCGCGCACATTGCCGACCAGTTCGCCCAGGCGCGCAAGGGTGGGCTGCGGGGCCTGGCCCGCCGTCTCGTCCGACGGGCTGTCCGAGCGCAGCACGCCCAGGACCCGGCGCAGTTCCGTGAGCGCCTCCAGGGCGTTGCCGCGGATACCGGCGAGGTTCTCCTTCAGCTCCGGGGAGAGGTCCTCGACCAGGTGCGGGGCGACCTGGACCTGGATGGAGATGACCGACATGTGGTGGGCGACCACGTCGTGCAGTTCGCGGGCGATACGGCCGCGCTCCTCCAGCAGGGTGCGCCGGGCCCGCTCTTCGGCGGTCAGCTCCTCCTGCTCGACCAGCTGGGAGCGGGCCACGCGGCTCATGCGCAGCGAGGCCCCGACCACTACGGCGATGGCGAAGGCGATGGTGCCGCGGGCCAGGTCCTCGTTGTGGGGGTGGGAGGCCAGGCCCAGGTTCACCAGCCCTGTGACGAGGGTGACCGCCAGTGCCGCGATCGCGCTCCAGGGGCGGACCCGCAGGGCGAGCAGGAGCAGCAGGAGGGTGTGCAGGGCGATCCCCGGGACGCTCCACGGCCACACCATGTCGCGGCCGATGCCGCCTTCCGCGAGCGCGGCGGTCACGAAGAGCGCGAGGGTCGACAGCCACCAGGCGGGCGCCGGGCGGGACAGCGCGAGGACCGCGGCCGCCGTCTGGAGCAGGCTCATCAGAGCCACCAGCATCGGGGCCGCCGACCGCAGGTCCGAGTAGTGCCCGAGGTCGGTGATGCCCAGGGCCGCCACGAGCAGCACCGCATGGGCGTGCGGCAGCCAGCCCAGCCAGGTCTGGCGCGGCAGCGGGTCGCGCGCCACCGTCAGGAGGTCCTCGCGCAGCACGCGCGGCACCGTTCGCAGCACGGCTGCCGCCGACCGCTTGTCCCCGTCCCGCACCCCGTCCCCCTCGTTCACATCGCCAACCCTAGGCATGGCGTATCGCCGCCTCTCACGCGGGCCACCTGCGGTTCTTGTGCTTGCAGCCCGAACCGACGGTACGGATGGACGCGGTGGCCGGCGTCCCGCCCGGGAGGGCACTTGCCGCGTAGCTCTCAAGTAGTACGAGTAGGGGGCTCGTCCGGCGGGCCGCCGCCCGGCAAAATCACCAACCGGACCCGTCGCGATCTTCGGGCTGACAGTATGACGCCATGCCGAACATGCGATCGATTACGTACGGGGATGTGGCGGCGCGCCTGGTGGCGCTCGGGATGGTGTCACAGGAGAAGGCGCGGCACGTGCTCGCACGGCGGTCGGGGGCGGCGGACGAGGAGCTGGGCAGCGGTCGACTGGCCGCGGCGCTCGTCGACTTCGGAGTGGCCGTCGCGGCCCACAGGGACGACGGCGACGGCCTGGAAGGGGCCTACCGCGCCTTCCTTCAGGATGCCGCCGCGTGCACCGGCGGCCTGGTCGTCGTCGGCGGCGTCCGGCTGGCCGAGGGCGAGGACGGCGCGGAGAGCCTGGAGTTCGTGCGCAACGGCGAGCCGATCTCCTGGCACGTCGAGCACCAGTCCGAGGACCGGCTCGACCAGCTGGCGATCCTGGAGGTCATCAACATGCTCGACCCCGGCGACGGCGGCGATACCCGCACCTTCCACAGCGTCCCGGTCCGCGGTCCCGGCGAGGGCGGCGCCTTCGTCCTCGCGACCCCGGAACAGGCGGCAGCCCTCCAGGAGGAGCTGGGCCTGGAGTTGGAATGACGCGCGCGCGGGCGAACGATGCGCGATGAGGGACGCGTCTGTGAATGACCGGTCCCTACAAAGCTCGCGCGGCGGACTCCGTTGATCGCAGCACCCAGGTATCTGGAAATCCCTTGGCAGAGTGGGCGGCAGGTTGATCATTTCCCGCGGCAGTCGACGCGGGGGGTTGTCATTTCACAACAAGTAAGTCGCCGAAATGAGGGGGTTCTTGCAGTGGGTGTCGACAGGGAAGCCGTGGTGGTCACGGGGCTCGGGGCGACCACACCGCTCGGTGGGGATGTGGCCTCGACGTGGGCCGGGATGCTGGCGGGGCGGTCGGGGATCGGGGCAGTAGAAGAGGAGTGGGCGGCCGGGCTGCCGGTGCGGATCGCGGGGCGGCTCGCCGTCGAGCCGACCAAGGTGCTGGACCGGGTGCAGGCCCGCCGTATGGACCGCTGTGAGCAGATCGCACTGGTCGCCGCCCGCGAGGCCTGGGCCGACGCGGGCGCTCCCGGCGTCGATCCGGAGCGGCTGGCCGTGGTGATCGGCACGGGCACCGGCGGCGCGCTGACCCTGCTGGGACAGGACGACGTGCTGGAGACCTCCGGGGTACGCAAGGTCTCGCCGCACACCGTCCCGATGCTGATGGCGAACGGGCCCGCGGCCTGGGTCAGCATCGACCTGGGGGCCCGCGGCGGCGCCCACACCCCGGTCAGCGCCTGCGCGTCCGGGGCCGAGGCGATCGCGCAGGGCCTGGATCTGATCCGCCTGGGCCGGGCCGACGTAGTGGTGGCGGGCGGCAGTGAAGCCTGTATCTGCGCGCTGCCGATGGCCGGGTTCGCCCAGGCCAGGGCGCACTCGACGCGCAATGACGCGCCGGGGCGGGCGTCCCGGCCCTTCGATGTGGACCGGGACGGCTTCGTCATCGGCGAGGGCGCGGCCGTGGTCGTCCTGGAGCGCGCCGGCTTCGCCGCCGCCCGGGCCGCGCGCGCCCACGCGACGCTCGCCGGAGCCGGTGTCACCTCGGACGCGCACCACATCACCGCCGCGCACCCCGAGGGGCAAGTGCGGGCGATGCGGCGGGCGTTGGCCGAGGCGGGGCTGTCGCCGCTGGAGGTCGACCACGTCCACGCCCATGCGACCTCCACACCCAAGGGCGACCTGGCCGAGGCCCAGTCGATCACCGAGGCGGTCGGCGTCCACCCGGCCGTCACCGCGACCAAGTCGATGACCGGCCACCTCTTCGGGGCGGCGGGCTCCATCGGCGCGCTCGCCGCGATCCTGGCGGTCCGCGACGGCGTCATCCCGGCGACGGCGAACCTGGACACCCTCGACCCGGAGGTGAAACTCGACGTCGTCAGCGGCAGCCCGCGCCGCGGCGCCCTGAACGCGGCGCTGGCCAACTCCTTCGGATTCGGCGGCCACAACGCGTCGCTGGTGTTCACCCCGGCGCCCTAGGGACTTTGACGACAGGCCCTAGGTGCCACCGCGTCGAGGGCCGGGGCCCGATCCTCGACGCGCCCGTGCGGCGCCGCTCACCAGTCCGCGGAGCCCGCGGGCTGCCGGGTGGTGGCGTTGAGGCGGTTGAAGAGGTTGGTGGTGCCGATCCACAGGACCAGGCCCGCCAGCTGTTGCTCGTCGAAGTGCCGGGCGGCCTCGTCCCAGACGGTGTCCGGGACCGGGTCCGGGCGGTCGGCCAGCCGGGTGGCGGCCTCGGCGAGGGCCAGGGCGGCGCGCTCGGCGTCGGTGAAGTACGGCGCCTCGCGCCAGGCCGCCACGGAGAAGAGCCGCTCGTCGCTCTCCCCGGCCTTCTTGGCGCTGCGCGCCCCGCCCTCCACGCACAGGCTGCACCCGTTGATCTGGCTCACCCGCAGGTGGACCAGTTCGAGGGTGGACTGCGGCACGCCGCCCTTCCGCGCCGCCTTGATCACGTCCAGGATGGCCGGCATGGCCTCGGGTATGACCACGGCGGGGTTCTGCATACGTGCCTGCATGGCTGCTCTCCTGTCGTCGCGCCGGCCGCCCGGGCCGGTCGGGTCCGTCACCGCACTGACGCTCCGCGACTGGGGAATGTGACCGGTGGAGGAGAAAAGTTTCCGGCGCAGGCCTTCCGGGGGCGGCCGGCGCCTCTGACCGGTCCCGTACACCCCCCGTCCCCAAGGCGGGGCATCTGTGCCACCGTTTCGGTGAGGCGTACCCAGACCCGCTGGAGGACTTCATGAGCACCGGCACTCCCACCGACCTCACCGCACTCTTCGGCCCGGCACCGGACGGCACCGGCGTGCCGATGCCCCCGCAGTTCGAGAAGCCCGCAGAGGAACGGCAGTACCGCAAGGAGCAACTGGCCGCCGGATTCCGGCTGTTCGGGAAGTTCGGCTTCTCCGAGGGCGTGGCGGGGCACATCACCGTACGCGACCCCGAGGACCCCGACTGCTTCTGGGTGAACCCGTTCGGGATGAGCTTCCACCAGATCAAGGCCTCGGACCTGATCCTGGTCGACCACGAGGGCACCGTACGCAGCGGCACCCGGCCGGTGAACCGCGCCGCCTTCGTCATCCACTCCCAGGTGCACGCCGCCCGGCCCGACGTCATCGCCGCCGCGCACGCCCACTCCCTGCACGGCAAGGCCTTCGCCAGCCTGGGCATACCCCTGGCCCCCATCACCCAGGACGCCTGCGCCTTCTTCGAGGACCACGGCCTGTACTCCGACTACCGGGGCGTGGCCGAAGGGCTCGAGGAGGGCCGGCGGATCGGCGCGGCGCTCGGCGCGTACAAGGCCGTCATCCTCGCCAACCACGGCCTGCTCACCGTCGGGCACTCCGTCGCCGAGGCCGTGTGGTGGTTCGTCACCATGGAGCGTTCCTGCCAGGCGCAGTTGCTCGCGATGGCCGCGGGCACCCCGCGCGACATCGACCGCGAGACGGCCCTCAGGACGCGCGAGCAGATCGGCAGCCATCTGGCGGGCTGGTTCCAGGCGCGCCCGCTGTGGGACCAGATCACCGCGTCCGACCCGGATCTGTTCGACTGAGGCGGGCGGCGTACCCGCCCTTGGACCGCGGAGTCCGGGCCCGGAGAAAGCGCCCGGAGAAAGCGCCCGGGGGAGCGCCCGGGGAGAGCCGGAAGAAATTCGTTGGTGCGCGGGCGAAAGGCGCTGTTACGGTGCCGACCACGACATCACCGCCACTTCCCCGGGCTCCGCGAGCCCTGGAAACCGGGCTTCACGAGCCCTAGAAAGCAGATGATTATGACCCGGCATGCGCCGAGCGCGCCTCGCCGACCCGTGGACGGAATCCGACTCTGATCCTTCGAGGACCGCTCGGCCGACTCCTGCTGTCATCGCACAACGCCCTCAGCAAGGAGCACTCCGGGTGCATCAGCACACCTCTCATCAGCACAGCAATTCAGCCAATTCCTCTTCCCGCACACCGAGTTCCGTTCTGCGGACCGACACCTTCTGCTGCATTCGGTGCGGTCTGACCGTCACCACGCTCGGTCCGGACGGCAGCCGGCGCAACCACTGCCCCAGCTGTCTGCATTCCCAGCACATCACCGACCACGTCGAGGGCGGCCCCAGCGACTGCCGTTCACGGATGAGCCCCATCGCCATCGCCGTACTGCGCAACGGGGACTGGATGGTCATCCACCGCTGTACGCGCTGCGACGAGCTGACGTCCAGCCCCCTGTGCGGGGACGACAACCAGCTCATCCTGATGCGGATGGCCGTCCGGCCGCTGGCCCAGCCGCCCTTCCCGCTCGAAGCGTTCGGGGATCTGTGATGGGCAGACACCGCACACGGCGGGGCGGTCGCCCGCAGCGGCCGAAGGACGTCCTGCACGGCCCGGGCGGCGAACGCGGCGATGCGTTCCGGTGCGTGGGCTGCCGGCTGGACGTCCCGCTGTCCGCACCGGGCACCGCGCACCGCAACCACTGCCCGCACTGCCTGACGAGTCTGCACGTCGACCGGCGAACACCGGGCGACCGCGACGCGTCCTGCCGCGGGCGGATGGCCGCGCTGAGCGTGACGGTGCGCCAGGACGGGGAGTGGCTGATCATCCACCACTGCCGGTCCTGCGGCGAGCTGAGCGCCAACCGCATCGCCGGGGACGACAACGCGCTCGCCCTGATGCGCATCGCGGTGCGGCCGCTGTCCGACACCCGGGTTCCGGTACGGGCGCTGCTCGCGCTGTAACGCGGGGCGGGCCGGTGGGGCCGCACGCCCCAACCGGCCCGTCCCGCAGGGCGGTTGACGCCCGGGGCCTACGCCGGTGGCCCATGCCGGGGGAATCGGCCATCGCCGTGTGTCCGAACCGTTGCGCGGGCCGGGGCGTGCTGGGACCCTCTCTCGCAGGCCGGGCGCGGGGGGTGCCGGGCCGACGACGCGATGGAGGTCGCCGGTGGTGGGCGAACGGGCCGAGGGGGCGGGCGCCTCCGGGATACGGCGGCAGGGGCGGCCCGCGCCGTCCCGGCGCCAAATCCTGCGCGGCGGCGCGGCGCTGGCGGCCGGAGCGACGGGCGGCGCGCTGCTCGCCGGGTGCGCGGCGGGCGCGGCCGAGCGGGTGGGGCCGGGCGGCGAGGCGCTGGTGGAGCTGTGGCACGGCCAGTCCGACCTCGGCAAGAAGGCGATCGACGCCCTGGTCGCGGACTTCAACCGCACCCACCCCGGCATCCATGTCGACGCGGGCGGCGGGGGCGTGGTGGCCGACGCCATGCTGCAGAAGGTCACCGCCGCGCTGGCCGCCGGATCGTACCCGGACATCGCCTACATCTACGGCTCCGACCTGGCCCGGATCGCCCGCAGCCCGCGGGTGGTCGACCTCACCTCGGCGCTGCGCGCGGGCCCGGTCCCGTGGGATGCGTACTGGGCGCCGGTGCGCGGCGCGGTCTCCCTCAACGGCAAGGTACGGGCCGCGCCCGCGCTGCTGGACTCGCTGTGCGTGGTCTACAACAAGAAGGTCTTCCGCCAGGCCAAAATCCCCTTCCCCCGCGCGGGCTGGACCTGGGACGACTTCCTGCGGATCGCCCGCCGGCTGACCGACCGCACCCGGGGCGTCTTCGGTACGGGCTGGCCGGCCACCGGCGACGAGGACACCGTGTGGCGGCTGTGGCCGCTGGTGTGGGACCTGGGCGGCGAGGTCATCGCGCCCGACGGGCACAGCATCGGCTTCGCCGACGTGGGCGAGCGCGCCCTGGGCGTACTGGACCGGCTGGCCCGCGACCGGAGCGTCTACCTGGACCCCAAGCCGGGCAGCGAGCAGCTCTACCAGGTCTTCATCGGCGGCCGGATGGGCATGGTGGCCACCGGCCCCTGGCAGCTGCCCGACTTCATCGAGGGCGAGGTCGACTACGGCGTCGTGGAACCGCCGACCTTCAGCGGCCGCCCCTGCACCATCTCCGGCCCCGACACCTGGACCGTCTTCGACAACGGCCCGGCCCGCTCCCGCGCGGCCATCGAGTTCGTGCACTGGCTCAACCACCCCGACCGGGACGTGCGGTGGGACATCACCTTCGGCAGCCTCCCGCTGAGCACCGCCGCCGCGGGCCGGGCCCAGTGGCGCCGGCACGCCGAGCGGACCACGGGGCTGGCGGTGTTCACCCAGGCCCTGCGGACCGCGCGGGTACGGCCCGTGCACCCGGCCTATCCGCAGGTCTCGCAGGCGGTCGGGCAGGCCGTGGTCGGGGTCCTGCTGGGGCGCAGGACCCCCGCCCAGGCGCTGCGCGAGTGCGCGCAGAAGGCGGACGCGGCCCTGTTGATTCCCCGATGACAGGGCCTGCCGACTCCCCGATGACAGGGCCCGGAGCGAAGGAGCGGACCGCGCCGCGGGCCGCGGGCCGCCGTCCGCCGAACAAGGAGGGGCGTCATGCCGTCACTGCCGCGCGCCGTCACGCTTGACCCGCGAAGTGCCGCGGCGGCGCCGCCCCGCCGTCCGCGCACGCGCCGCGCCCGGGCCCGCCGGGAGGCCGGTACCGCCTGGGCGTTCGTCAGCCCCGCGGTGCTGGTCATCCTCGGCCTGAGCATCGTGCCGGTCATCTGGTCGCTGCTGCTGTCCTTCCGCGCCGACGACCTGGTCACACCCGGCCGCTGGGTGGGCGGGGACAACTACCGCGCGCTGGTGCAGGACCCCAACTTCCACCAGGCGGTGGGCAACACCTTCCAGTACGCCGCCCTGTACGTCCCGCTCAGCCTGCTGGGCGGACTGGCCCTCGCCCTGGCGCTGAACCGCCGGATCCGCCTCATCGGCCTGTACCGCACGCTGATCTTCATCCCGTTCGTGGTGTCGGCCGCCGCCCAGGGCGTGCTGTTCTCCTTCATCCTGGACCCGCAGTTCGGCGCGGCCAACTCGCTGCTCAACCGGCTCGGCATCTCCCCCCAGGGCTTTCTCACCGACCCCGACCAGGCCCTGTTGCTGCTGGTGCTGATCTCGCTGTGGAGCGGGGTGGGCTTCTGCGTCGTGGTCTACCTCGCGGCGCTGCAGGACGTACCGCCCGAACTCGTGGAGTCCGCCCGCCTGGACGGGGCGGGGCGGCTGCGCGTCCTTCGGCACATCGTGTGGCCCGCGCTGACCCCGGTGACCGTCTTCCTGCTGCTGTGGCAGTTCATCACCGCGCTGCAGGTCTTCGACCTGGTGTACGTGACCACCAAGGGCGGTCCCCTGGAGTCGACGACCGTGGTCGTCTACTTCGTCTGGGAGCAGGCCTTCCGGATGTTCACCGCCGGGTACGGGGCGGCCGCGGCCTACGTCCTGGCGGTGGCGCTGCTCGCCGCCGGTGCCGCGCTGCACCTGTACCGGCGCCGCCGCACCCGTACGGAGACGGAAGGGGCCCTTCGGTGACCGCTGCCCGGCAGGCGTCCGCCAGAGCGTGGCGGCTGCCCTTCAGCCCCTGGCATCTGCTGCTCGCGCCGCTCGCGCTGTGCTTCGCGCTGCCGCTGGTGTGGCTGCTGCTCAGCTCGCTGATGACCAACGCCGAGATCAACCGCTTCCCGCCCGCGCTGTGGCCCAAGGGCGCCGACTTCGAGGGCTACCGCTACGTCCTGGGCAACGCGATGTTCCCGCGCTGGTTCGCCAACTCTCTGATCGTCTCGGCCACCGCGGTCCTCTCCAACCTGCTGCTCGGCTCGCTGGGCGGCTACGCCTTCGCGCGGATGCGGTTCGCCGGATCCCGGGTGCTGCTGGGGCTGATGCTGGCGACCATGGTCATCCCCTTCCAGCTGACCATGATCCCGACGTTCCTGGTGATGAAGTGGCTGGGGCTGATCGACACCCTGGGCGCGCTGATCGTGCCCGCGCTGGTCACCCCCTTCGCGGTGTTCCTCTTCCGGCAGTTCTTCCTGGCGCTGCCCCGGGAGCTGGAGGAGGCGGCGTGGATCGACGGCTGCTCACGGCTGCGGGTGCTGTACTCCGTGGTGATGCCGCTGGCCCGGCCCGCGCTGGCCACCGTGGCCGTGCTCACCTTCCTGACCACCTGGAACGATCTGACCTGGCCGCTGATCGCGATCAACCACGATGTCCAGTACACGCTCCAGCTGGGGCTGACCACCTTCCAGGGCCAGCACCACAACCAGTGGTCAGCGATCATGGCAGGCAACGTGCTGACCGTACTGCCGGTGCTGCTGGCCTTCCTCCTCGCCCAGAAGACCTTCATCCAGTCGCTGACCTCCAGCGGACTCAAGGGATGACCGGACCCGCCCGCCCTCCTGGGGCCGTGCCGCTTGGAGAGAGAGCCGTGCCGCCTGCCCTGGATCTGCTGGTGATCGGGGACGCCAACCCCGATGTGGTGCTCGGTCCCGTACCGCCCGCACTCCCCTACGGCCAGCGCGAGCAGCTGGTGGAGACCGCGTCGCTGGTGCTGGGCGGCTCGGCGGCCATCACGGCGTGCGGGGCGGCGCGGCTGGGGCTGCGGGTGGCCTTCGCGGGCCGGGTCGGCGACGATCCGGCGGGCGCTTTCGTGCGTACGGCCCTGGCGGCGCGGGGAGTTGACGTACGCGCCCTGGTCACCGACCCGGATCTGCCGACCCCGCTGACGGCGGTCCTCACCCGCGGCGCGGACCGGGCGATCCTCACCGCGCCCGGCTGCCTGGCCGCCACCGGGCCGCAGGACGTGCCCGCCGCACTGCTGGCCCGGGCCCGGCATGTGCACGCGGGCTCGTTCTTCCTGATGCCCCGTCTGGCGGACGCGCTGGGCGAGCTGTTCGCGCGGGCCCGCGGCCACGGCGCCACCACCTCGCTGGACACCAACGACGACCCGGCCGGGCGCTGGGACGGTGAACTCCTGGGCCCCGTACTGAAGTCGGCCGACGTTCTGCTGCCCAACGCGGCCGAGGCGCGGGCGCTGGCGGGCCTCCCCGAGCGCCACGATCTGGCCGAGGCCACCGCGGCGCTGGCCCGGCGCGGCCCCCTGGTCGTCGTCAAGGACGGCGGCAACGGGGCGCTGGCCCACGACGGGGTACGGCCGCTGCGGGTGCCCACCGTCCCGTCCCGGCCGCTGGACACCGTCGGCGCCGGCGACAGCTTCGACGCCGGGTTCCTCGCCGCGCGCCTGCGCGGCCTGGACCTGCCCGCCGCACTGGCCCTGGCCGCGGCCTGCGGCTCCCTGTCCACCCGTGCCCACGGCGGTACGGCGGCCCAGCCCACCTGGGACGAGGCCGCCACAGCCGCTAACTCTCCCCGGGAGAAGCCCTGATGACCTCCGCCCCCAGGATCGCTTTCGTCGGCGCCGGCAGCGTCGTCTTCACCCAGGGCCTGCTGGCCGACCTGTTCGCCTTCCCCGAGCTGGCCGGCGCCCACATCGCCCTGCACGACATCGACCCCGAACGGCTGGCCACCGCCGAGCGCGCCGCCCGCCACATCGCCGCCGCCCGCGGCGCCGGGCCCACCGTCACCGCGCACGCGGAGCGGCGCGCGGCCCTGGAGGGCGCCGACTTCGTCCTGAACACCGTGCAGATCGGGATGAACGAGGCCACCCGCACCGACTTCGCCGTGCCCGCCCGCTACGGCCTGCGCCAGACCATCGCCGACACCATCGGCGTCGGCGGCATCTTCCGCGCCCTGCGCACCTTCCCCTTCCTGCGCGCGCTGGCCGCTGACATCGCCGAAGTGTGCCCTGATGCCTGGCTGTTGAACTACACCAACCCGATGGCGATGAACGTGCTCTATCTGCACCGCGCCACCGGACTGCGCCGGGTCGTGGGCCTGTGCCACTCGGTGTACTGGACCCTGCACGACCTCGCCGAGCTGATCGGCGTCCCGTACGAGGAGATCACCTACCTCGCGGCGGGCGTCAACCACCAGGCGTGGGTGCTGCGCTTCGAGCGCGCGGGCCAGGACCTCTACCCGCTGCTGGACGCCGCCATCGAACGCGACCCCGGGCTGCTGCGCCGGGTCAGGGTCGACATGTACCGCAGGCTGGGCCACTACCCGACCGAGACCAGCGAGCACTCCTCGGAGTACGTGCCCTGGTATCTGCACCACGACAGCGAGATCGAGCGGCTGCGGCTGCCCATCGGCGCGTACCTGGGCATCGTCGAGGAGAACACCGCCGCGTACGAGCGCACCCGCGACGCGCTCGCGGCGGGCGACCCGCTGCCGGTGGAAGGGACGATGGAGTACGCGCCGCAGGTGATCCACAGCCTGGTCACCGGCGCCCCGCGCACGCTCTACGGCAATGTGCCCAACCACGGCCTGATCGACAACCTGCCCGCCGACTGCGTGGTCGAAGTGCCGTGCCTGGCCGACTCCGCGGGCGTGCAGCCGACCCGGGTGGGGGCGCTGCCGCCGCAGTGCGCGGCCCTGAACCGCGCGTACGCCTCGGTCACCGACCTCGTGGTGCGCGCGGCCACCGAGGGCGACCCGCGGCACATCCGGCACGCGGCGATGGCGGACCCGGCGACCGCCGCGGCGCTGCCCGTGGAGCGCATCTGGGACCTGTGCGACGACCTCGTACGCGCCCACGCGGAGCTGCTGCAGCCCGAGCTGAGGGCCGAGCTGGGCCACTGAGCGGGCGGCTCACGGCTCACCCCTGCTTGAGCGCCATCCAGTCCTCGGCGTCCCACAGCGGCTTGAAGCCGAGCTTGGCGTAGACGCCGTGCGCGTCGGAGGTGGTCAGCACGAAGCGGCGCAGGCCGATCGGGGCCAGGTGGTCGCGGACCGCCGCGACCAGGGCGCTGCCCAGCCCCTTGCCGCGCACCTCGCGGTCGATGTAGACGTCGCACAGCCAGGCGACGACGACCCGGTCGGTGACGACCCGGGCATAGCCGACCTGACGGCCCGAAGCCGCTTCGTACAGGCCGAAGTTGAGCGATCCCGCCATGGCCAGATCGTGCTGTTCGCGGGTGCGCTCCTGGGCCCAGTAGGTGTCGGTGGACAGCCAGCGGTGGACCAGCGCCGCGTCCAGGCGGCCCGGGTCGGTGGAGATCTCGTAGCCGTCGGGGAGGCCTGCGTCAAGGGTGTCATCACTCATGGCGGGAGGTTCGCAGAGACGGCGCCCCGCCGTCGAGCCAATTGATCACCGCGCTCGGCGCCGCCCCGTCACCTCCTGGTAGGCGGTACGCAACCGGCGCACCCCTTCGGTGAGTTCGGCGACACCGGCCGCCGCGGCGAAGCTCAGCCGCAGATGGCCCGCGGGGGGCTCGGCGGCGAAGTCGGGGCGGCCGGCCGCGACCGCGACGCCCGCGTGCAGCGCCGCGCCGACCAGCGCCGCCTCGTCCGTGCCGTCGGGCAGCCGCACCCACAGGTGGAAGCCGCCGGGCGGGACGCCGTGCCCGGCCAGTTCGGCCAGCTCGGGCAGCTCCTGGCGCAGCGCGCCGAGCAGGGCCTGCCGGCGCAGCCTCAACTCGGCGCCCATGGCGCGCAGATGGCGGCTCCAGGCGGGCGAGCCGACGAGTTCGAGGGCGGTCTCCTGCAGAGGCCGGGGGACGAAGAAGCTGTCGACGACCTGGATGGCCCGCAGCCGGTCGAAGACCGGGCCGCGGGCGGCCAGCGCGCCCACCCGCAGGCTGGGCGAGGTGGCCTTGGTCAGCGAGCAGACGTGCACGACGGTGCCGTCGGTGTCCTGCGCCATCAGGGTCGGCGCGAGCGCGGGGGCGTCCTCGTGGACCAGGCGGCGCGCGAAGTCGTCCTCGATGACGAACGCCCCGGCGGCGCGGGCCGCCCGCAGCACCGCGCCGCTGCGTTCGGCGGCGAGCGAGGCCCCGGTGGGGTTCTGGAAGAGCGGCTGGCACACGAACAGCCGGGCGCCGCTGGCCCGGAAGGCGTCGGCGAGCAGATCGGGGCGTACCCCCAGCGCGTCCACGGGGACGGGCACCGGGCGCAGGCCCGAGGCGCGGGCGGCGGCCAGCATGCCGGGGTAGGTGGGCGACTCCACCAGTACGGGGGCGCCGGGTGCGGCCAGGGCGCGCAGTGCGGCGGTCAGCGCGCTCTGCCCGCCCGCCGTCACCAGGACGTCGGAGGCCGCGAGCACTCCTGCGGGGCCGCCGATCTCCCGGGCGAACCACGCCCGCAGCTCGGCGACGCCCTCGATCGGGGGCCGCTCCCAGGCGCCGGGCCGCCGTCCCGCCCTGGCCAGGGCGGCGGCCAGGGCCCGCTCGGGCTGCAGGCCGGGGTGCAGATAGCCGCCGTTGAGCTCGATGACGCCGGGCGCGGGTGCGGCGATGGTGGCCAGGACGCCGCTCGCGTCGACGCTGCGCGGCACCTGGTCGCCGGCCGGCTCCGCGCTCAGCGCGATCTCCTGCCAGGAGGTGTCCAGCGGCCGCGCGGCCGGTGCGCGCACCTGCGCGCGGAAGGCCCCGGCGCCCGGCCGGGTGGTCACCAGCCCCTCGGCGGCGAGCTCGGCCAGCGCCCTGGTGACCGTCACCGGGCTCACCCGGTGCCGCTCCACCAGCACCCGACTCGATGGCAGTTTCTCACCGGGAGAGTAGCGGTTCAGCTCTTCTCTCAGGACTTTGGCCAGTTCAGCGACGCTGCTACGCTCTTGCATGACAGCACAAGATAGCGCTACTCCCTCGATGACGATAGCGGTGAGCGGCTCCCCCGCCGACGCCGCCACCGCCACCACCGCGGCGCCCGCCCCCGCTGCGACGGGCCGCGGCACCCTCCTGGCCGCACTGGGCGTCGCCGCCTTCTCCCTGACCTTCCCCGCCACCGCCTGGGCGCTGGAAGGCATGGGGCCGTGGACGGTGGTGACCCTGCGCAGCGTGCTGGCCGCCGCGCTCGCCGGCACCTGTCTGGCACTGTGCCGCGTACGCCTGCCCGAGCGCCGCCACTGGGCGGGCCTGGCCGTCGTCGCCCTGGGCGTCGTCCTCGGCTTCCCGCTGCTGACCACGCTCGCGCTGGGCACCTCCACCACCTCCCACGCGGCGGTGGTCGTCGGACTGCTGCCGCTGACCACCGCGGCCTTCTCCGCACTGCGCACCGGCTCCCGCCCCTCGCGCACCTTCTGGATCGTGGCCTGCGCGGGCGCCGCCGTGGTCATCGGCTTCGCGGTGCAGCAGAGCGGCGGCGCCCCGAGCACCGGCGACCTCTACCTCTTCGGTGCCCTCCTGGTGTGCGCGGCCGGCTACACCGAGGGCGGGCGCCTGGCCCGCCACATGCCCGGCTGGCAGGTGATCGGCTGGGCCCTGATCCTGGCGCTTCCCCTCTCCCTCGCGGGCGCGGCGATCGCCCTGTCCCACGAGCCCCTCCACCTGAGCGCGCACGCGGTGACCGGACTGATCTGGCTGGCGGCCGGATCCAACCTCCTCGGCATGATGGTCTGGTACCGCGGCATGGCCCTGATCGGCGTCGCCAAGGCCAGCCAACTCCAGCTCGCCCAGCCCCTGCTGACCCTGGTGTGGTCGGTGGCGCTGCTCGGCGAACACCTGCCGCCCGAGGCTCCCGTCGCCGCGGTGGCCGTCCTGGTCTGCATCGCCCTCACCCAGCGCACCCGCAGCTGACCTACGCACGCGGGGGTCAATGCCGCCGGTCGGCCGTACACTGGCGGCCACGGAACATCCCTCCCTTGTCAACGCAGTTGGACCTGTTGGTCGGACCTGATAGGAGGCCATCGCCGATGCAAGCGAGTGTGGGAGACCGGCTGCTGGTGCACGGCAGGATCGTGGGGCAGCACGACCGGACCGCCGAGATCATCGAGGTCCTGGGGGACAACGGCTCGCCGCCCTACCGCGTCCGCTTCGAGGACGGCCACGAAACCCTGATGTCCCCGGGTCCCGACACGGTCGTACGCCACTTCGCCGCCGACGAGGAGTGACGCCGAGGACCGGCACACCCACGGGCGGTACCGCGGCGCGGTACCGCCCGTCCTCAGTGCCTCAGCGCGGCGGGCGCACCGGCCACGGATAGTGGTCGGCCACCACCTTCGCCATCGCCCCGTTGCGGTCCGTGGACACCTCTTTGGCCGAGAAGAACACATGGCCGCGCACCGCCGAGTACCCGCGGGCCAGGGTGAGGTGCCTGGACAGCTCGGCCGGGTCCTGCCAGGCGGGCGGCTGCGCCGGATCGCCCGCCTTGTAGAGCGCCTCACCTATGTAGAGACGCACCCTCGTCCCGGCCACCGTCCTCGCCCACCACGGCACGAGCTTGGCGTAGTCGGCCACCTCGAACCCGATGTTCCAGTACACCTGCGGGAGGATGTAGTCGATCCACTCCTCGCGCGCCCACCTGCGGGTGTCGGCGTACAGGTCGTCGTAGGTCTGCACGCCCGCCCGGGTGTCCGAGCCCTCCGGGTCGGTGGCCCGGTTGCGCCAGACCGCGAACGGGCTGATCCCGAAGCGCGCCCGGGGCCTGGCCTGCGTCACCCGGTCCGCCGTCTCCCGCACCAGCCGGTCGATGTTGTCCCGCCGCCAGGCCGCCCGGTCCGGGAAGCCCCCGCCGTGCTCCCGGTAGGCCGCGTCGTCGTCGAAGACCTGCCCGGCCACCGGATACGGATAGAAGTAGTCGTCGAAGTGCACGCCGTCCACGTCGTAGCGCTCCACCGCGTCCAGGATCGCGTCCTGCACGAAGCGGCGGGCCTCGGGCAGCCCCGGGTTGTAATAGAGCCGCCCGCCGTAGGGGACCACCCACTGCGGGTGCAGCCGGGCGGGGTGGGTGGGCACCAGCCGGGACGGGTCGGTGTGGTTGGCGATGCGGTACGGGTTGAACCAGGCGTGCAGTTCGAGGCCGCGCCGGTGGGCGGCGCGCACCGCGAAGCCCAGCGGGTCCCAGCCGGGGTGCTTGCCCTGCGTCCCGGACAGGTACTGCGACCAGGGCTCGTACGGCGAGGGCCACAGCGCGTCCGCGGTGGGCCGCACCTGGAGGAAGACCACATTGAGGCGGCGCGCCACCGCCCGGTCCAAATAGGCCAGCAGCTCGGCCTGTTGGCGCTGCGGCGGCAGGCCGGGCGCCGAGGGCCAGTCCCGGTTGGCGACCGTGGCCAGCCACATCCCGCGCAGCTCCCGGCGCCGCTTGCCGCCCGCCGCTCCCTGGCGGCGCTCCTGCGCCACCGCGTCGCCGGCCGCCAGCATCGCCGAGGCCGCGCCCAGCGCCAGCCCCGCGAAGCCTCTTCGGGTGACACGTGTGATCTCTCTCATGCCCTGCCCCCCTGCTCGTACGGGCCGCATGTCCCATACGTCCCGCTCCAGGACCCCAGAATGCCCGCCCCGGCCCCCGCTGCCTATGGGCGTGCGGAGTAACGTCTGGTGCCGGGTGTGCGCCCAGAACCTGATCCATTGGACAGGCCCTGAGTTCCCCCCGACGGTCGGCGCCGGCGCCACGCGGCGCCGAGCCGGTCCCCAAGAGCAGCGGATCAGCGAAAGGCACGAGGTGACGGACCCGATTTCCGGCTTTGCCGATATTGCACGCGTCGGAGTGGTGGGCTGCGGTCAGATGGGTGCGGGCATCGCCGAGGTGTGCGCCCGTTCCGGCCTGGACGTCAAGGTCGCGGAGACCACCGGCGAGGCCCTGGAGCTGGGCCGTACCCGCCTGACCAACTCCCTGGGCAAGGCCGCCGAGCGCGGCAAGATCACCGAGGAGGAGCGGGACGCGACGCTGGGCCGGCTCAGCTTCACCACCGACCTCGGGGAGTTCGCCGACCGCGACCTCGTCATCGAGGCCGTGGTCGAGAACGAGCAGGTCAAGACCGAGATCTTCCAGGTGCTGGACCAGGTCGTGACCCGCCAGGACGCCATCTTGGCCTCCAACACCTCCTCCATCCCGCTGGTCAAGCTCGCCGTCGCGACCTCCCGCCCGGACCGGGTCATCGGCATCCACTTCTTCAACCCGGCACCCGTACAGCAGTTGGTGGAGATCATCCCCGCGCTGACCACCGGCGACGAGACCATCAAGCGCGCCGAGGCCCTGGTGCACGACGTGCTGGGCAAGCACGCCATCCGCGCTCAGGACCGCTCCGGCTTCGTCGTCAACGCCCTGCTGATCCCCTACCTCCTGTCCGCGATCCGGATGTTCGAGTCCGGCATCGCCTCCCGCGAGGACATCGACAACGGCATGGAGATGGGCTGCGCCCACCCGATGGGCCCGCTCAAGCTCGCGGACCTGATCGGCCTGGACACCGTCGCCTCGGTCGCCGACTCGATGTACGACGAGTACAAGGAGCCCCTCTACGCCGCACCCCCGCTCCTCCAGCGGATGGTCGACGCGGGACGGCTGGGCCGCAAGTCGGGCTCGGGGTTCTACCCGTACGGCTGACCTGGGCAGTTCCCGGCCCCCTCGCGGAACCGGCCGTCCCGGGCCCTGGGGGCCGTTCGCCCGTCGCTCGGGGGAAAGACGACGGGCGAACATCCGGCCGGCGGGCGCCCGATCCGCCGGCGTCGCCCCCGTGGCAGTGCCGAGTCAACTCCCGCGCCGTGAAGGTCGGGACCGTGTGAAGACGGCGACTTGGTGCACGGATTTCACACCCCGTGCGAAGCGCGCACACCCCTGCCGAATGGCTCGTTCCGCGCTTCACACGGGGTGTGCGGGGCGGACCCGCATATTCCCTTCGCACACGCTCCCGCCGTACCGCGCAAGGCAGTTGACTGGTCGGCGTACGCACGAGACGTACGCATGGCTCGTACGCAGACCACAGACGATTCCGCGCGACGGAATACGGAAGAGGAGCGGACCGTGACCGCCCACCCTGACCCCGGCCTCGCAGCCGACAACGCCGCCGAGAACGTGGCGGAACTCAAGCGCTGCCTCGATGTACGCACCGCCCGTGTCGACGGGCACCTGGCGCTGCTGGTCCAGCGCTCCGAACAGAACGAACGTGACGCGGGCGACCTGCACGCCCGCGTCACGCGGCTGGAGCACGGCCGTTGGCCGCTGCCTTCGATCGCCGCTCTCACGGGGCTGGCGGCGTTGTTGATCGCCATCTGGCAGGCGATGGGGCACTAGGCGTACGCGCCGGCCCGCCCGTCCGGTCAGCCCAGCCGGATGTGGTGCAGGAGCATCAGCGCGGCCGCCATGTTCGCGGCCGGCACCTCGCCCCTGGCGATCATGTCCGGGACGAGCTTGAGCGGTACCCACTCGCGTCGGTCGGACTCGAAGTCGTCCTCGGGATCGCCGACGTAGACGCCCTGGTCCGACCAGTAGATGTGGTGCCGGGCGTCGGTGAGGCCATTGGAGGGTTCCACCGACAGGAGGTGCTTGAGGGGACCGGGACGCCACCCGGTCTCCTCCTCCATCTCGCGGGCCGCGGCGACGGCGATGTCCTCGCCGTCCTCCACGACTCCGGCGGCCAGCTCCCATCCCCAGTTGTCGGTGATGAAGCGGTGCCGCCACAGCAGCAGCACCTCGTTGGCCTCATTGACCACCGTGGCCACGGCGACCGGCCGCAGCCGGATCAGATAGTGGTCGAGGTGACGGCCGTCGGGGAGTTCGACGTCAGCGAGATTGACCCGGAACCATCGGTTCTCGTACACGGTCTGCTCCCTGAGATTCTTCCAGCGCATGTAACTGCCACCTTCCGCCGTTGAGATGGCAAGTTGACACGGGCCCTGTTCACAGCGGAACGCGCAGCGCCTCGTCGATCAGATCGGCAGCCTCGTCGGTCGCGCTGCTTCCGGTTTCGGCCAGGTGCTCGCGCACCGCCCTCAGCCGGTCCCGTAGCCGTTGCGACTCCATTCCCCGCGCCTGCTCCGTCATCTGAGCGGCACTGGCCACGGCTTGGTCCGCGTCCCCTTGCCGCAGCTCGATATGAGTGAGCATGGCCAGCCGGTGAACCCGGCCACGGTCATGCGCGGGGGTGCCCACAGCGGCGGTGGCCTGCTCCCGTGCGGCCCGTAGATCACCCAGGCTGAGCAGGGCCTCCGCCACTTGTACGTTCACCAGGCCCGGCTGGACGTACCCGGTCTCGTCGGGCTCCAGGCCGGGCCGTATCTTCTCCGCAGCCGCCTCCGCACGCCCGATGCACGACAGCGCGCTCGCGCCGTCACCGAGGCGCGCGTACGCCTTGGCCTGCATCGCGTACAGATCCGCCGCGAGCGCCGCGGTGATGTGCGGCCCCGCGGCCCGCACAGCAGCCTCCGCGAAGGCGACCGCCTGGCGGTATTCGCGTGTGAAGAGCGACTGGTTGACCAGCAGGGCGATGACATAGGCGCCAAGGCCTCTGTCCCCGCTGGCCTTTGCCAGCCGCAGCGCCTGGTGGAAATAGCGCTGGGCCAGCCCCAGGGCGTCCGAGTCGTATGCGCAGATCCCCGCGATGGCCACCAACCCGCCGGTAGCGCGGTGGAGTTGACGGCCGGTCGCGTCGGTGTAGCTGCCCCGCAGCAGCGGCGCCGCCTCGGTGTTCAGGAACCCGACGATGCGTGCTCGTGTAGCGATACCACCCGCCTTCCGGTACATCTGCTCGTAGTGGCTGCGGGCCGCGCGCAGCATCTCTATGTCGGCCATGCTCACGCGCGTCAGGCCGTGCCGGGAGACATCGGAGTCCTCGGGAGGGTTCTCCCACTCCCACACGGGGATGACCGCCGAGGTGCCGGTGAGCGCCGGGGCCGACAGGATGTGCGGGCGCTGCTGCTCGTCGGAGCGCCACAGCGCGGTGGCGCGCTCGACGAAGCCCGACAGCGGGGTGTCCGGGGCACGGCGCACACCGGGGCGGCTGAGCCCGATGTCGTCCAGGCCGACCGCGCGGTGCAGCCGCTCGCCGAGGATCTCGCAGATCAGGTCCGGCACCTGGCCGCGTGGCCGCTGGCCCTTCAGCCAGCGGGCCACCGCCGTATGTTCGTATCTCAGGACCAGGCCGCGGCGCCGGCCGAGCTGGTTGATGTGCGCGGCCAGCCCGGCGTGCGAGATTCCCGCCTCGTCCAGGATCGCGTCGAGCAGGGTGTTGGGCTCCATGCCGCCCTCCCGGTGAGCGCGAGTGCCCCGACCGGGCGCCGGCCCACGGACTCGATGTCCCGATGGCGGCCCGCCGCAAGGGACTTGGGCCTTCCCGCGGCGTACCGCCTCTTGCAGATCAGCGTAGTCAAGCGGACTTCACACGGGGTGTGAAGCCCGCGCGCCGCCCCTCACTCCGCCCGGCCCGCCTGTACGCGCCCCTGTCCGGCCAGCCGCCCGGTCGCCGCCTGTGCGGGGACCCGCAGCAGGTCGTTGCTGAGCGCGAGGACGGCGACGTCGTCGGTCAGGCGCCCTCCGGTGTGCCGCAGCAGCGCCGCGCGCACGCCCTCCACCAGCGCGGCCGGGCGCACCGGCGGCGGCGCGGAGCGCAGGCAGGCGCGCAGCACATCCGCCAGCGGGAAGAACTCCCCTGCCGTATCGCGCGCGTCGGCCGCCCCGTCGGTGTGCAAGAAGAGCACCTCCCCCGCCCGCAGCCGCGCGCAGCGCACCAGCGGCAGCTCGTCGGGCAGCGGGAACAGGCCCAGCGGCGGCATCGGCTCCTCGGCCGCGAGCGCGGTCACCGCGCGGCCGCCGATGCGGTACGGCCAGGGGTGGCCGCAGTTGAGAGCGGTGATCCTCCGGGAGCCGTCGGAGGCGACCTCCATCAGCAGCACGGTCACGAACTCCTCGGACAGCCGGCCCTCCGCCTCGGCCTGCTCGCCGCGCACTCCCTCGCTCAGGTGCCGGTGCAGCGCGCGCTCCAGGCGGCGCAGTACGCCGCCCAGTTCGGGCTCGTCGTGGGCCGCCTCGCGGAAGCTGCCGAGCACCGCGGCGACCGTGCCGATCGCGTCCAGGCCGTGTCCGCGCACATCCCCGATGACCAGGCGTACGCCGTGCCGGGTGGCGACGACTTCGTACAGGTCACCGCCCACGGTGGCGCCCTCGCTGGCGGAGAGGTGGTCGGCCGCGACAACGATGCCATCGACGCGCGGCGGAAGCGGGCGCAGCACGACCCGCTGCGCGGCGGCGGCGACTTCCCTGGTGCGCTCCAGCTCGCGGATCAGCCGCAGCCGACGGCCCGCCGTCAGATAGCTGGCGCCGACGATGACCAGGATCGCGCAGCAGGTGCCCAGGCGGGCGGCGGGATCGGGGCCGGGGCCGGGGGCAGTGGCGATGGGCACCAGCGCGAGCAGGGCGCACAGGCCGCCCAGCACCACGCACTGGCGGCGGCCGGTGCCTGCGCACGCGATGGCCGGGGCGGCGGCGAGGAGCTGGAGGAACTGGCCGCTGGTGGGGCGGAACAGCTCCCAGGTGACCACACCGAGCACCCACAGGCCGGGCAGAACCAGGACGAAGACCCGCCGGGCGCGTGAGGCACCGGCGCGCGCTCCGCCCCAGGCCCAGGTTCGGATCATGCCGACGGTCCCCCTAGCAGCCAGTGAGGCGGTCGGCCCGGCCCTTCCCCGCGGCAACGCGGGCCGCATCGACCGCGTCGATTCTTGCGACCCACCGTGGCCACACGACCACTATGCGCTCCGATCTCACCCGAACGAGTGAGTAGAGCAGGAGCCCGGCAACCGTTGGCTGCCGGGCTCCCTCTTACGCTTCACCCCTCACCGCCGTGGCGGCCCCCGGGGCGGCGGATCACGCTCCGCGCAGGGCGGCTCCCGTGCGCTCGGCGGCGACGGCGACCGCCGCGTCGCGCGCGGCGGAGGCCTCGTCGGCGGTCAGCGTGCGGTCCGGGGCCCGGAACCGCAGCGCGTAGGCCAGCGACTTCTTGTCCGCACCGATCTGCTCGCCGGTGAAGACGTCGAACAGCCGCAGGGACTCCAGGAGTTCACCCGCGCCCTCGCGCAGCGCCGCGGCGACCTCGGCGGCCGGGACCGAGGCGTCCACGATCAGCGCCACGTCCTGGGTGGCCACCGGGAAGGTGGAGATGCCGGGCGCGCGCACCGCACCGGTGGAGGCGCGCTCCAGGCGGTCCAGGTCGATCTCCATCGCGCAGGTGCGCTCCGGCAGGCCGAGCGCCTTGATGACGCGCGGGTGCAGCTCACCGGCGTTGCCGACCAGCACCTCCTCGCCGTCGATCACGGCGAGCAGCGCGGCGCAGCGGCCCGGGTGCCAGGGGGCGTGCTGGTCCTGGCGGACGATCAGCTCCACGCCCGCCTCACGGGCCACGACGCGGCCCGCCTCGACGGCGTCGGCCCAGGTCGCCGGGCGGCCCTTGCCCCACCAGCCGGCCTGCTCGCGCGCACCGGACAGCACGACGGCGGCCCGGCGCGGCTGCTGCGGCAGCGCGGCGTTGAGGGCGGCGATCTCCTCGTCGGTGGGCCGGCGGTCCACGGGCAGCCGGGCGGCCGGCTTCTCGTCACCGGTCGGCCGGAAGACCAGGCCGGTCTCGAAGAGCGCCAGGTCGTGCGAGCCGCGGCCGTCGTTGCGGCGCAGCGCGTTCAGCAGCCCCGGCACCAGGGTCGTACGGAGCGCGGGCTCCTCGTCCGAGAGCGGGTTGACGAGCTTGACCGTGCGGCGGCGCGGGTCGTCCGCCTCCAGGCCCAGCTGGTCCAGGACCGCTTCCCCGATGAAGGGGTAGTTCAGCGCCTCGACGTAACCGGCCCCGGCCAGCGCGCGGCCGACCCGGCGGTGCAGACGCTGACGCTCGGTCAGGCCGCGCCCGGCCGGCGGCTGCGGCAGCGTGGCGGGGAGGTTCTCGTACCCCTCCAGCCGGATGACCTCTTCGGCCAGGTCGTTGGGGTCGGTCAGGTCGGGCCGCCAGGACGGCACGGTGACGACCAGCTCGTCCTGGCCGTAGACGTCGCAGCCGACCTGCTGGAGGCGGCGTACGACGGTCTCGCGGCCGTAGTCGACACCGGCGACCCGGTCGGGGTGGTCCGCGCTGATGGTGATGGTGCGCGGGCCCCTGGGCGCCACGACCTCGGTGACCCCGGCCTCCGCGGTGCCGCCCGCGAGCAGCACCAGAAGGTCCACGGTGCGCTGGGCGGCGGCGGAGGTCGCCTGCGGGTCCACGCCGCGCTCGAAGCGCTTGGACGCCTCGGAGGTGAGCTTGTGGCGCCGCGCGGTGCGGGCGATGGAGACCTCGTCGAAGTGCGCGGCCTCGACCACGATCTCGCGGGTGCCGTGGACCTCGCCCGTCTCCGGGTCGGTCACCGCATCGGCGATCTCGGTGTCGGCCCCGCCCATGACGCCCGCCAGCCCGATCGGGCCGCGGCTGTCGGTGATGACCAGGTCCTCGGCGTCCAGGACGCGCTCGGTGCCGTCCAGGGTCGTCAGCTTCTCGCCGGGCTGCGCGCGGCGCACACCGATCGCCCCGTCGATACGGGAGCGGTCATAGGCGTGCAGCGGCTGGCCGAGTTCGAGCATCACGTAGTTGGTGATGTCCACGGCGAGCGAGATCGGCCGCATCCCGGCCTTCTGCAGACGGCGCTGCAGCCAGATCGGGGAGCGCGCCTCGGGGTCGAGGCCCACGACCGTACGGGCCGTGAAGCGGTCGCAGCCCATCGGCTCGGCGATCTCCACGGGGAAGCCGTAGGAGTTGGGCGCCGGCACGTCCAGCAGCGCGGGGTCGCGCAGCGGCAGGCCGTAGGCGGTGGCGGTCTCGCGGGCGACGCCGCGCATCGACAGGCAGTAGCCGCGGTCGGGCGTGACGGCGATGTCCAGGACCTCGTCGACCAGCTCCAGCAGCTCGATGGCGTCGGTGCCGGGCTCGTACTCCGGCGGCAGGACGATGATGCCGCCGCTGCCGTCGTCGCCCATGCCCAGCTCGTCACCGGAGCAGATCATGCCGTGCGAGGTCTTGCCGTAGGTCTTGCGCGCGGCGATCTTGAAGTCGCCGGGCAGGACGGCGCCGGGGAGGACGACCACGACCTTGTCGCCGACGGCGAAGTTGCGCGCGCCGCAGACGATCTCCTGGGACTCGCCGGTGCCGTTGGCCTGGCCGACGTCCACCGTGCAGAAACGGATGGGCTTCTTGAAGCCCTCCAGCTCCTCGATGGTGAGGACCTTGCCCACCACGAGGGGGCCCTTGAGGCCCGCGCCGAGCTGTTCGACCGTCTCGACCTCAAGGCCGGCGGCGACGAGCTTGTTCTGCACGTCGCGGCCGGTCTCGGTGGCCGGCAGGTCGACGTACTCCCGCAGCCAAGAAAGCGGGACCCGCATCAGATCTCCATCCCGAAAGGCCGGGTGAAGCGCACGTCACCCTCGACCATGTCTCGCATGTCCTCGACGTTGTGGCGGAACATCAGCATCCGCTCGATGCCGAACCCGAAGGCGAAGCCGCTGTACTTCTCCGGGTCCACGCCGCAGGCGGTCAGCACCCGCGGGTTGACCATGCCGCAGCCGCCCAGCTCGATCCAGCCCTCGCTGGAGCAGGTGCGGCAGGGGTTGTCCGCGTCGCCGACGGAGGTGCCACGGCAGACGTAGCAGACCATGTCCATCTCGGCGGACGGCTCGGTGAAGGGGAAGTAGTTCGGACGCAGCCGGGTCTGCATGCCCTCGCCGCCGAACAGCGCCTTGACCATGTGGTCCAGGGTGCCCTTGAGGTCGGCCATGGTCAGGCCCTCGTCGATGGCCAGCAGCTCGACCTGGGTGAACACCGGGGTGTGGGTGGCGTCCAGCTCGTCGGTGCGGTAGACGCGGCCCGGGCAGATCACGTACAGCGGCGGCTCGCGGTCCAGCATGGAGCGGATCTGTACGGGCGAGGTGTGCGTGCGCAGCACGACGCCCGACTGGTCCTCGCCCGCCGCCGCGTTCTCGGGGTCTTCGACGAAGAACGTGTCCTGCATCGTGCGGGCCGGGTGGTCGGGCGCGATGTTCAGCGCGTCGAAGTTCAGCCACTCCGACTCGACCTCGGGGCCCTCGGCGACCTCGTAGCCCATGGCCACGAAGATGTCCTCGATGCGCTCGGACAGGGTGGTCAGCGGGTGGCGGGCGCCGCCCTGGACGCGGTCGTGGGGCAGCGTGACATCCACGGCCTCCTCGACCAGCACCCGGGCGTCGCGCTCGGCCTCCAGCTCTTCCTGGCGGGCCTTGAGGGCCTGGCTCACCTGGCCGCGGGCCTGGCCCACGCGCTTGCCGGCCTCGGCCTTGGCCTGCGGCGGCAGCGCGCCGATCTCGCGGTTGGCCAGGGCGAGCGGCGAGGCGCCTCCGGTGTGCGCGACCTTCGCCTCGTGGAGGGCCTCGAAGTCCCCCGCGGCGGCGATGGCGGCCAGCGCCTCGTCGCGCATCCGCGCGACCTCTTCCGGTTTCAGGGCCTCGACCTCGACAGGGTCGTACGACTTATTGGGTGCGGACATCTCTTCCCGTGCTTCCGATGGTCTTGGCGCGCGGCTTGCCCCCGACGCTTGAATGCCAAAGGTGCCAAAAGTGCAGTCTACGGGGCACCGCGGCCACGTCTCACCGGCGCCCCAGGCCACAGGGAGCCCGTCGGTGCCGTTCAGGCCATGAAGGCCGGGGCCCCGACGGGCAGGCTAAACCGGAACTGCGCGCCGCCGGCCGGCGCCCGGCCGACCGTGATGCTGCCGCCGTGCGCCTCGACGATGCCCTTGACGATGTACAGGCCCAGGCCCGTGCCGCCGCGTTTGCTGCCCCGCCAGAAGCGGGTGAAGACACGGCTCATCGACTCCTCGGGAATGCCGGGGCCCTCGTCGCTCACGGTGACGCTCGTCCCTTCCGCGCAGGTGGTCGTCGCTGCTGGTCCTACCTCGATGGTGACCGTTCCCTCTCCGTGGCGCACCGCATTTTCCAGCAGATTGCCCAGCACCTGATCGACCTTGTCCGGATCCGCCCACAGATCGGGCAGCGGCTCACACATCCTGATCAGGAAGCGGTCGGGCTTCTGGCCCGCGGTGGTCTGCGCCTGGACGTGCCGCCGTACCGCCGCGATCATGTCCACCCGCTGGCGGCGCACCTCCAGGCGGCCGGAGTCGATACGGGAGATGTCCAGCAGCTCGGCGATGAGGCGGGTGACGCGGTTGGCGTCGGCGTCGACCGTCTCCAGCATCAGCCGCTTCTGGTCGTCGGTGAAGCGCTCCCACTTCTGCAGGAGCGTGGCGGTGAAGCCCTTGACGGAGGTCAGCGGGGAGCGCAGTTCATGGGCGACGGTGGCGATCAGCTCGGCGTGGCTGAGCTCGGTGCGGCGCCGGGCCTCGGTGCCGCGCAGCGCGATGACCAGGCGGTGTACGGGGCCGGTGGGGCGGGTGCGCACGTAGCGGGCCGAGACCAGCACCTCGCGCCCGCCCAGCAGCAGATTGCGCTCCGGCTGGCCGCTGCGGATGGCCAGGCCGCCGTAGGGGTCGGTCAGCTGCCACCAGCGGCGGCCCTCCAGGTCCTGCAGCGGCAGCGCCCGCTCCAGGGAGCTGCCGAGCGCCTCGCCCGGATCGATGCCGGTGATACGGGCGGCGGCGGCGTTGAAGCAGATGACCTGTCCGCTCTCGTCGGCCACGACCAGGCCGTCGGGCAGGTCGTCGGGGGCGAGCCCGGCGCCCGCCGGGAGGGGCCCGCTTAACGTGGGCGGCCCGTCGCCGGACGCGCCGGGCGGGCCGATGCCGGAAACGACTCTGGTGCCGGAAGTCCTCACACTCATCCCCGCTCCCCCTTCCCGGCCCCCTGGGCAGGCAACCCTACTAGTGGGAAGCGGCGGAGCGGCACCCCGTGGCCGAGCGCTGGGCGCGGGCGGAGGCGTACAGGCAGACCGCGGCGGCGGTGGCCAGGTTGAGGCTCTCGGCCTTGCCGTGGATGGGCACGCTCACCACGGCGTCGGCCAGCGCACGGGTCTCCTCGGGCAGGCCCCAGGCCTCGTTGCCGAAGATCCAGGCGGTCGGCCCGCCCATGCTGCCCTCGTCCAGCTCGGCGTCCAGGTCGCGCTCGCCCCCGCCGTCGGCGGCCAGGATGCGCACCCCGGCGCCCTTCAGCCCCGACACGACCTGCTCGACGGGTACGCCGACGGCGACCGGGAGGTGGAAGAGCGAACCGACCGAGGCCCGTACCGACTTGGGGTTGTACAGGTCCACGGAGGCGTCGGTGAGCACCACGGCGTCCGCGCCCGCCGCGTCCGCGCAGCGCAGGACCGTACCGGCGTTCCCGGGGTCGCGTACGTTGGCCAGCACCGCGACCAGCTTGGGCCGGGCGGCCAGGATCTGCTCGAAGGGCGAGTCCAGGAAGCGGCAGACACCGACCAGGCCCTGGGGCGTGACGGTCTGGGAGAGCTCGGCGATGGTCGCCTCGTCCGCGAAGTGCACCGGCACCCCCGCCGCGTGCGCGGCCGCCACGATGCCCTCGTGCCGCTCGGCGGCCTCGACGGTGGCGAACAGCTCGATGAGGGTCGGCTCACCGCCGCTGCGGTGCTCGATGGCCTCGCGTACGGCCTGCGGGCCCTCGGCGATGAACCGGCGCTCCTTGCCGCGGAAGTTGCGGCGGGCCAGCCGCCGGGCGGCGGCGACGCGCGAGGAACGCGGGGAGATCAGCTCGGGGGTGCCCATGGGCGGCGGCTCACTTCTTGGTGTCTGGTGCGGTCGTGCGGGGGTGCAAACGGCGGCGGACCCGCAGGCCGGGGCCTGCGGGTCCGTGCAACAACTGCCTCAGGCCGAAGTTCAGGCGGCCTTCGGGGCGTTGACGTCGCTCGGCAGCGCCTTCTGGGCCACCTCGACCAGCGCGGCGAACGCGTTGGAGTCGTTGACCGCGAGGTCGGCCAGGATCTTGCGGTCCACCTCGATGTTGGCGGCCTTCAGACCCTGGATGAAGCGGTTGTAGGTCATGCCGTTGGCGCGGGCAGCGGCGTTGATGCGCTGGATCCACAGCTGACGGAAGTCGCCCTTGCGCTTCTTGCGGTCGTTGTAGTTGTAGACGAGGGAGTGGGTGACCTGCTCCTTCGCCTTGCGGTACAGGCGGGAGCGCTGGCCGCGGTAGCCGCTGGCCTGCTCGAGGATCGCCCGGCGCTTCTTGTGGGCGTTGACTGCCCGCTTGACGCGTGCCACTTGTTAACTCCTTGTAGCTGGGCCGCGGTTGTCTTCACGCGGCCCGAATCGATTGGGTCCCGGTCCAAGTCCCGCGCCCCACACGGTCGGTGGGGCGCCGGGGCTCACTTGCCGAGAAGCTTCTTGATCTTCTTGGCGTCGCCCGGGGCCATCTCGGCGTTGCCGGTGAGGCGACGCGTCACGCGGGACGACTTGTGCTCGAGCAGGTGGCGCTTGCCGGCGCGCTCGCGCAGGACCTTGCCGGAGCCAGTGACCTTGAAGCGCTTGCTGGCACCGCTGTGCGTCTTGTTCTTCGGCATGCGCCGTTCTCTCCTCGTCGGTGACGCTCCCACCGCTGCGTGAACCGGCATGCGGGAGCGCCTTGATGTATCGGTTGTTGTCCGGGGCGGCTGCCCCGGCGATCCCCGGGGCTTGCGCCCTGGATCACGCCTCGGCGGGCTCCTCGGCGGGCTGCTCCTGCTCGGCAGGTGCAGCACCCTGGCGCTCCGCCTTGCGGGCGGCCTGCGCCTCGCGGGCCTCGGCCATCGCCTCGGTCTTCTTCTTGTGCGGACCGAGGACCATGATCATGTTGCGGCCGTCCTGCTTCGGGTTCGACTCGACGAAACCGAGGTCCTGGACGTCCTCCGCGAGGCGCTGCAGCAGTCGGTAGCCCAGCTCGGGGCGGGACTGCTCGCGACCACGGAACATGATCGTGATCTTGACCTTGTCACCCTGCTTGAGGAACCGGACGACGTGACCCTTCTTGGTGTCATAGTCGTGCGGGTCGATCTTCGGCCGGAGCTTCATCTCCTTGATGACCGTGTGCGCCTGGTTCTTGCGCGCTTCACGGGCCTTCATGGCCGACTCGTACTTGAACTTTCCGTAGTCCATGAGCTTGCAGACCGGCGGACGGGCGTTCGCCGCCACCTCGACGAGGTCGAGGTCGTACTCCTGCGCAAGCTCCAGGGCCTTGGCAAGCGGCACAATGCCGACCTGCTCGCCACTGGGACCGACGAGTCGCACCTCGGGGACGCGAATCCGGTCGTTGATGCGGGGCTCGGCGCTGATGGATCCTCCTCGGTAGCACCACGCGACGGCCTGGCGGACTGCCGCGTAACGTCTGTTCGGTGTGACCAACCGCGCCGGTACATGAAAAATGCCCCGACCGGGACACAGGCGGGGCTCCTCAAAAGATCCGGAGCACCGCCGCGGGTCACCGCGGGGCGCAACCTGACCGTTGACCCGCCGGCCCTGGGGCCGGTCCGGGTGGGAGATCGGAGCCTCCACTTGTGGGCCGGGCACAAGCGTGTCCGGCCGGTCGCTCTCTAGGTTACACCAGGTTCACCCGAAGGGTTTCCCTCGCGGAAACGCAGGGGTACGGGCGTACGCGCACGGGCCGGGCCCTCCGGTCGGGAGCGGCCCCTGCACCGCGGCGCCGGACGGGCGGGGCCTAGGCTGAGCGCACCGTAGGCACCACCAGACAGATGTGAGAGCGATGAGCGACGCCACCCCTCAGCAGCCGCAGGACCCCCAGGGGCCCGACTTCGACGCCATGACGCGGGACATCGCGGACGTACCGGCCGTCGAGGTGATCACCACCGTCGCGGTGCACCTGATGAGCTCGGCGGCGGTCAACCTCGGCCTGGCCGAGGAGGGCGAGGCGCACAAGGACCTGGACGAGGCGCGCAAGCTGATCCAGGCACTGGCCGGGCTGGTGACGGCCAGCGCCACCGAGATCGGCTCCTACCACGCGGCGCCGCTGCGGGACGGGCTCAAGTCCCTCCAGCTGGCCTTCCGCGAGGCCTCCGTGGTGCCGGACGAGCCGGGTCAGGGGCCCGGCGAGAAGTTCACCGGGCCGGTCTACGGCTGACGGTCCGCTCCTTGAGGAGGGCGGGGCGCCCAGGTCAGCCCTCGCGCTCCGACTCGACCTGGCTCCCCAGTTCGTCCACCGCCGCGGCCGCCGCGTTCAAAGCGGTCAGCGGCGGGTGGGTGAGCTGGTGGACCAGCGCCGCGATCACCGCGCCGACCAGCGGCGCGATCAGGAACAGCCACACCTGCGACAGGGCCTGGCCGCCCGCGAACAGGGCGGGGCCCAGGCTGCGCGCCGGGTTGACCGAGGTACCGGTCAGCGGGATGCCCACCAGGTGGATCGCCGCCAGCGCCAGGCCGATGGCCAGTCCGTCGAAGCCGAGCACCGCGACCTTGTGGGTCACCGCCAGGACGACGTAGACCAGCAGGAAGGTCAGCACGATCTCGGCGAGGAACGCGCCGCCGAGATTGATGTGCACGGCCGAGCGGTCGGCCCACCCGTTGGTGCCGAAGGCGCCGTCCGTCTTCAGGCCCGGGATCTGCTTGGCCACCAGGTAGAGCAGCGCCGCGCCGACGATGCCGCCCAGCAGCTGGGCGATCCAGTACTCCACCGCCGTACGGACCGTGATGCGGCGGGCCACCAGCATGCCCAGCGTCACCGCGGGATTGATGTGGCAGCCCGAGATCGGGCCCAGCGCGTAGGCCAGCGCCAGCAGGGTGAAGCCGAAGGCCAGCGCGATGCCGAAGGTGCCGATGTACTCGCCGGCCAGCACCGCTGAGCCGACCGCGAAGAACACCAGGAGCAGTGTGCCCAGGAATTCGGATACGACGGTGCGGGTCTCCGTGGTCTCCATGGGTCCCTCCTCGCAATGGATCTTGCTCTGTTCTCGCATTGTCTGCCCGTGGAGGGCGTCGCGCCTGTTGGGGGCGCGGGGGCGGCTGTCGGCGAGGAGGAGCGGAGAGGAGCAGGCAGGAGCGAGGAGGGGCGCGTGGTGAGGGTCAGCGGGTGAAGAGCGCTTCGCCGGGGGCCTCGGTGCGCGGCGGGAGAAGGGCCAGGTCCAGGCCGCGTACGAGGCGGGCGCGCAGCACGTCGTCGGCGGCCAGGGCGGTGGCCAGGCGCTGGGCGACCTCGCCGGCGCTCGCGTCCGGGGCCAGGCCCAGGGCGAGCGTGCCGTCGGTCTCGGCGGAGGGCACGAGGTGGGCGGCGAGCACGGCCTGCTCCTGGGCCAGGACCGCGCGCAGCGCTTCGGTGACGGCCGGGTCGGCGAGCGGGTCGGCACTCGTACGGCCCTCGGCCACGGCGCGCAGGGCGGGGCCGGTGAGCGGGTAGGTGACCGGGCCCGCCAGGTCGATGACCAGGGTGTCGGCCTTCTCGTGGGCCAGGGCCTGCAGGGCCTGGTGCAGGGGCACCGCGACCGGGCGGGCGTCGGGGCGCCAGCGGTGCAGGGTCTCCATGGAGGTGAAGGCCGGCAGGGCGCGGCGGCCGTCCGGGGCCTGGAGGGTGGGTACGGCCATGTCGCTGGTCTTCTCGCGCTTCAGGCCGTCCGGGCCGGTCTCGACCTCGCCGAGGACGGCCACGACGGGAACCAGGAGGCGGGCGTCCTTGAGGGCGGTGAGGAGGCGGGGCTCCTGGGTGCGGTCTTGCGCCCAGGCGGCGAGGGCTTCGGCCAACTGGGGGTCGGCGGAGCCGTTGTCGTCGGAGAAGCCGGGGTCCGGGATGTTCTTTAGGGCCACGTCGCGAGCCTATCCGGCTCGTGGAGCCGGGGTTCACCCCGGTGGTGGTCCGTCGCGCCTGCGGCGGGCGTGGTCCGCTGCGCGGGGCTGTCGGGGTGCGGGGGCGGGGGGGGGGGGGGGGGGGGGGGGGGGGGGGGGGGGGGGGGGGGGGG
>NZ_JBSIBZ010000086.1:0-41967 GCF_058245575.1 Streptomyces sp. UF-297
GCCCTCCAGCAGGTTGCCTTCCCAGTGGGTCTGAGCGGTGCGCGTGGTTGCCATGGTGGGGTAACTCCCGGTTGTGGATGGAACGGAAAGTAAAGGAAAGGACCGATGAGGCCGCTCATGAGGTCTCGTCTGTCCGCTGACCAGCAGCGTCCACTTCACGACAGGGAGTGCGCAATGAGCCGAAAGTACCTCCATCGGGCTGATTGGTGCTGTTGTTGCGGGCTTCCTGTCGTCCAGGGTTGATGGCGGATCGCCTTGGAGAGCGCCTCGCGGCCGCCGGGCGGGCCGGGCCTTGTCCTTTGGTCGAAACAATCTGGCCACATGACCCATTGCCTGGCCAGGGCACATGCTGGAGGCTTTGCGTACAGCAGATGGCGATCCCATCAGAGTTTTCTGGAGTACACCGTGCCTGGCATGCATTCCCGTCTACCCGACGGCATCCGTCCACCCGTTTCTCCCTGCGACGTCCATGACGCGACGGAGCCGAGGAAGGACGTGCAGCGGTGATCGCACTGACCGGAGCGGACGGGATTCACGGACGCCAGCTGCGGGACAACCTCCTCCAGCACCTTCCCGCACACTCGGTGACGGAGCACCAGGAGGGCACCGACTTCCGCGGCGCGGACAAGTTCCTGCTGCTATCCGGCTTCGGACCGGAGCGAGTGAAGTTCGCGCCGTACCGAACGGCTATCGCCGCCGCGGTGGAGGCCGGCGTCAAGCATCTCTATTTCGCCAGTGTGCTGGGCGCCGACGGCTACTGCAGGACGGGTGTCCACGCGTACATCGAGTACCTGGTACGCGAGAGCGGCCTGGCCTACACGCTGCTGCGGAGCTATGCGTTCACCGAGTACTTCACCGCTCTGCTCCCCGACGCGCTCGATGAGGGCACCTTGACCACCAGCGCGGGGGAGGGGCGCATCGCTTCGCCCAGCCTGTCCGACCTCGCCGCTGCCATCGCCACCGTCCTGACGCAGCCGGGTCACGAAGGGCGGACCTACGAACTCACGGGCGACCGCGCCTGGACGTTCGACGAATTCGCCGCCGAGGCGGCCCGGACGGCAGGCCGCCCCCTCGTGCACCGGAATGCGGACGAGAACGCTCTGCGGGTACTGCTCAGACAGCGCGGCATGCCGACACTGGAGCTGGAGCGCACGCTCTACCAGTTCCGTCTGGCCCGCATCGGCACACTCGGCTATCTCAGCACCGACCTGACCGACCTTCTGTCGGCCCCGCAGACTGTTCTCGACGTCTGATCCCCCGGATTCCGCAGGCCCGGCGCCGTATCAACAGCTACTGCTGCGCATCGGACCGGCCATTA
This sequence comes from Streptomyces sp. UF-297, assembly GCF_058245575.1. Lineage (NCBI taxonomy): Bacteria > Bacillati > Actinomycetota > Actinomycetes > Kitasatosporales > Streptomycetaceae > Streptomyces > Streptomyces sp. UF-297. The sequence goes on from NZ_JBSIBZ010000086.1 coordinate 1,319, forward strand.
CGGGTGCGCGTCTGAGCCGCATTATCGCCCTGGGGCTGATGAAGCCCCAATTCATAAGCGATGAGAGCGGCTTGGGTGCGGTTTTCCACCCCGAGTTTGCTGAGGGTGCGGGACACGTACGTCTTCACGGTGGACATGCTCGTATAAAGGTGCGCCGCGATATCGGAGTTGCTCATTCCTTGCCCGAGGAGGGACAGCACCTGCCGCTCGCGTTCGCTCAGTTCGCCGATCCGGGCGCGGGCCTGGCCGGCGCTGTCCGAAAGGGGCGGGCTGGCATGGGACAGGAGCTGCTGTGTGACGGCCGGCGACAGTACGGTTCCGCCGGCCGCGACGGTGGCGATGGCGTGGATGAGCTGCTGGGGGCTGAGCTGTTTCATCAGGAACCCGGCCGCTCCGGCGTGCAGGGCCGTGGTGATGTGCTCGTCCATGCCGAACGTGGTGAGGACCAGAATCCGGGGCGGATCCGGCATTGCCAGCAGCTGCCGGGTGGCGGTCAGACCGTCGCAGCGCGGCATGTCGATGTCCATCAGGACCACGTCGGGGCGGCTCTGCCGGGCCTGGGAGAGAGCTTCGGCACCGTCCCGGGCCTCCCCGGCGACCGTGATGCCGGGGGCCGCGTCCACGATGGCGCGGATTCCGGCGCGAACCAGGTCGTCATCGTCCGCGATCAGGACACGGATCATGAGTCTCTCCTCAGTGACACAAGGGCCAGGAATCTTGGCGACGGCCGAGTCCGGTGTCCTGCGCTCGTCCGGCGCCCCGCCGCGGTCCACAGGAGCGGGGCAGACTGTTCGGTGCATCTACGCGGCGTCCTTCTCGATATCGGGAAAGCGGGCTTGCAGGCGGTAGCCGCCGTCGGGCTCTGGCGCGGTATGGAGCGTCCCTCCGCAGGTCACGATCTCTTCCCGCAGCCAGGTCAGGCCGTGCCCGGTGCCCGGCAGCGGGACGCTTCCAGGGGCGGGAGCGTCGTTGCGCACGGTGACGATCAGCTCCGCGGGGGACTGGGTGATGGCGATGTCCACGGCGGCTCCTCCGGCGTGGCGTACGGCATTGCTCAGGCCCTCCGCGACGACCTTGTAGAGGAGGTCCTGGTGGACCGGGTCCGGGGGAGTGCGCGCGATGTGCAGATCGAAGACGATCCGCTGGCCACCGTCCCGATAGCGCTTGATCAGGGGGGCCAGGTCGGACAGCTCGTGCCGGGAGCCCCGCGGGGACGCCTGGGCTGAGCCGGGGGTCCGTACGAGCGTGACGATCTCGCGCAGGGCGTTCACGGCGTCGCGTCCGGCATCGGTGATGAGCTGGCACCGTTCCTTGACGGGGTCGGAGGCGCCCGGCGAGACGGCGATGGCGCCGGCCTGGAGCACCATGAGGGTGACCTGGCGCCCGACGCCGTCGTGGATGTCGCGCACCAGCCGTTCGCGCTGCTTGAGGGCGGCCTCGCGCAGCAGGCTCTCGTGCAGCAGGGTCTGCTGCGCCTGCCGCTCGGCGGCCAGGCGGGACATCCGGGTGTTCACATTGCCCAGGCACCCCAGCAGGACCGGTACGAAGACGACCACGGCGCTGTCGGCCACCGTGGCCTGCGGGGACGCCGCGTGCGTGATCAAGGCATCCGGAGCGATCACGGCGAAGAGCAGAGGAATCACCACCAGTGCGGCTGCCAGCCGGCTCTGGCCCGCGCGGACGGCGGTGTAGCACGCCATCGACGAGCTGATCAGGTGGCCGGTGACCAGCATTCCCGCGACCGAGACCGCGGCGTACGGCATCAGGAAGCGCCGCCGCCATACGGTCGCCACCGCGATCACCATCGAGACGCTCACCCCCACGGCCAGCCCCGGCACCAGCCCCGCAGCGGGGTCGGCGAGCGCTACCACCAGGAGCGGGATTCCGTACGCCACCGCCGTCGCCAGATCCTTCCAGCGGCTGTGGTACAGCGCGCCGAACCAGCCGAGCGCCGTCTCGCGCTGCCACGGCGTGGCCTGCTGCGGGCTGCTGCCACTCGCGCCGGAGGTGTCCGGTGCGGGGGCCTGTACGGGGTCGGACATGGAAACGGCTGTGCCCTTCTTGCTTCTTGCCCGACACGGCCAGTGGCTGTTGACCTGCGACGGGGCTGCGTTTCTGGGCCCCGCCCCCGGTTCGGTTCGTTGTGTGCTGTGCGAGTGGACCGGCCGTCAGTGGCCGGTCTGGAGAGTGGAAGTACGGGTCAGTGGTGACGTCGACAGCGCCGTCGCGTCATACGGCGTCGAACAGGGCGTGGAGCAAGAAAGACCCTACCTGCCTAAAAGCGACATGTACTGATTAATATGGCAATTCGGTGTCCGGTGATAGTGCCGCACCGCGTGACCGGGGTCCTCAGTGGAGTCGGCGGCCCGCTCCTCCTCGCCCCTGCTCGGCCTCGCTCGCCTCGGCCGCTGCACCCGGCTGGTCACCGTTGCTCTGCGCCCCGTCGAGCTTGTGGCGCAGCTGCTGGTCGACCGCCTCCTTTTCTCGGGCCAGCTTCTCCCGCAGCCTGTTCAGCTCGCCCAGACGAGGCGTGTCGGGCTTCTTCAGTTTCCGCTCGAGCCGGCTGATCCTGGCTCCGAGCATGGCGTCCAACTGGGCCTTCTCGAACCTGGCCCATCGGCTGAGCGCGTCGGGCGACGAGAGAGGGCAGTCCGGGAGAGGCAGAGCCTGCCGGACCGTCGAGCTGTGCTTGACGTACGAGCGCAGGCTGTCCCGCTCCCTTTCCCACTTCCGGCGCGCGCTGTACGCCCGAGACCGACTGCTGTGCAGGACAGCCAGGGTGATTCTCGGGCCGCGCAGCTTCTTGATCTGATCGTCGGCAGCTTCGACGAACGTCTCGCGCACCTTGGCGAGCTGGTCGTTCCAGGAGGCTGCCTGAAGTTCGTCGAGTTCCTGGACCATGCGGTCCCGTTCGGCCTGGCCGGCGGACCGGATCATCTCGACCGCCGCCGCGACTCGGTCGCTGATCTCGGTACGGGCCTGCTCAGTGGTGGCGTCCGCACTGTCCTTGGCGCTCTGTGCGTGCAGCGTCGTGATGAGGATCTCCTGGCTGTACAGCGACTGCGTACGCAGGGAATCGCGCGCCCGCTCGGCCCGGCCGGCGAACTCGTCCGCTCTCGCGGAAAAGTCACCGGAGGCGATGAACTCCTGCCAGGACTCGCTCAACTTGTTGCGCAGCGCGTCCTTCGACGGGATGGCCTGAACGTCGATGCCGAACGCCCGCTTCAGAAAATTCACGAACCGGACGCAAGCCAGTCGGATCACAAGAGGAGGCGCCGCAGTGAGCCCAGCGGCGGTGCCTTGCCGCTGGTTGAGACCGGGCGAACTGTTGGCGACCAGATTGCCCAGTGTGGCGCCCGCGTTGTGGAAGGTGAGGTCGGGCCGGATGGCGTATACCCAGGGCTGCTGACCGGGCGGAACAGTACCCGCGTAGTGCTGCTTGACCACGGCCCGTGCGTCAGAGGATGTGGACACGGAATGCGTGGTGACCCGCCGTGCCGAATCCTTGGCGGCCGCAGTACCTGTGGCGGTCCGCTGCCCCCGCCGGCGTCGGCGCCGGCCGTCCGATCTGTTCGATCTCACTGTTTCAGTCCCCTGAGCCGCGCATGCCAAGTTGTCTCCGGCAGGCAGACGGCTCACTCGTTTCGAGACGCGGCCGGAAGGAATACGGCCACGGCGTGGTGGTGAGCGAGCCGCACGATTTTCGGCTCTCGAACACCAGAATCTCCTGGTGCCGCGCACGCCATCAATGGACCGAAAGGGCGGAATGCGAAGACTTTGGTCTACACGCGTACCTGAAAGTGCCAAGTACGGCCATCGCGGTCTCGACGAGGGACCAAGGCGGTGCTCGGGTGGTGGATCGAGCGCTATGAGGCGTGTGGGGTGGGAGGGGCGGCGGGCATGGCGGGGGGCCGGGGCCAGCGGGTTCTTCACGGGGCGGACCGTCGCCTTTCTCGGTGGCCGGTTGCGCTCCGGGGAAACGACATCGGCCGAGTTGGTCCGGCAGGCACTCGGCTCGATCGATCCGGAGCTGAATGCCTTTGCCGCCGTCGACGCCGACAGAGCGTCGGAGGCAGCCCGCCGGGCCGACGGCGAGCTGGCCGGCGGCACCGACCGCGGCCCGCTGCACGGCATCCCCGTCGCGGTCAAGGACAACATCGACGTGAAGGGGCTGCCGACGGGGCTGGGCACGGCCCACGTCACCGCGGCCCCCACCCCTGCCGACGCCGCCTGTGTGCGGCTGCTGCGCGACGCCGGTGCCGTCGTCATCGGCAAGACGACCCTGCACGAGTTCGCCTACGGAGTGACCGGCGACCTGTCGGTGACGGGCCCGGCGCGCAACCCGCACGACGTCTCGCGGATGTCCGGTGGCTCCAGCAGCGGCAGTGCCGTCGCGGTGGCCGCGGGCATGGTGCCGCTCGCGCTGGGGACCGACACCGGAGGGTCGGTGCGTATCCCGGCTGCGCTGTGCGGGATCGCCGGATTCAAGCCCGCCTTCGGAGCCGTTCCGGTGGACGGGGTGCACCCGCTGGCGGCCTCACTGGACCATGTGGGCATCCTCGCCAGGACGCCGGCGGACTGCCGTACGGCCTACCGCGTACTCGCGGGCCCACAGGCGGCCGGCGAGCGGGTGGCCGGCCCCGTACGGATGGCCTGGCTGGAGAGCGCGCCGCTGGATCCGGAGGTGGGCCACCAGGTCCGAGAGGCGCTCGCGCACCTGCCCGCCCTGCCCACCGTCGGCCTCGACCTGGCTCCGCTGCGTGAGACGTTCCGGGTGATCCAGAACGGCGAGGTCTATGACCTGCACGCCGAGCGCGTCGCACGGGCGCCGGGGCTGTTCCGGCCCGAGCTGCTCGACCGGCTCCGACAGGCGGCGCGTACCCCCGCCTGGCAGTATGTCCGGGCGCTGCGGGAGCGGGAGCGCCTTGCCGGCGAGATCGCGGAGCTGCTGCACCGCTACGAGGTGCTGGCGCTGCCCACGGTGCCGCTCACCGCGCCGACGATCGGCGAGCAGCACACCGCGTTCGGGCCGGTGCAGGGCGCCTTGCAGGCGCTGACCATCCCGTGGAACCTGCTGGGCCTGCCCGCGCTGACCGTCCCCGCCGGAAGTGTCCGCGGCCTGCCGGTCGGCGTCCAGTTCATCAGCCGGGTCGGTGCGCAGGAGGCGCTCTTCGCCGCCGCGGAGCTGGTGGCGCGGCGGTGAGGGCCTTATGGGGTGCAGGGCCGGCGGTGATAGTGCACGCACGTGGGTGGGGGTCTGCTGTGCGCCGTTGACGGGGAGCAGGTCCTGGGGACAGGCCGAGAGCACCACCACCACGTCGGTCTCCGCGCAAAGTCGCACGGTGTCCCCGGGGGCGCTGAGCGGAGCCGCGAAGTCGATCGTGCCGTCCGGGGACCAGGGGACGTTCATGAACAGGTTGAGCGGCGCGGGTACGTACGGGGGCGGTGTGATGCCGATGGCGCGCAGCGCCGCCGCGAAGTTGTCGCAACAGTTGTCGTGCGTCCCCTCGTAGCCCAGGCGCCGGTAGCGGTTGCGGTCGCAGGAGGGGATCAGCGTGTCGTGCACGCCCGGCGAGGTGTCCGCGACCAGGGTCAGCATGGGCTCCCGGTGATTGCTGAACAGCCGGTCCCCGACGCCGGGGACGAGGCGGCACAGTTCGCTGCGGGTGTGCATCATGGACAGGTGATCGGTGGGGTCGTCCGGGCGTACGGCCCAGGTGTCGACGACCTGGGTGCCGGTGGAGTTGATGATCTCGATGGTCTCACCGGCGTCGAGGGGGACCGCCACTCCTGTACGGGCGTCGAGCATGGTGGGGCTGTCTTGCGGCATGGTCACTCCATCTCCGTTGTCGATCTCGAGTCCGCCGACGCTACGGCGCAGACCAGCACCAAAGCGGCGGCCACCACCGCGAAACCGGTGGTGTAGCCGGTGTATTGAGCGACGATGCCGATGGCGAAGCCGCCGAGGCCCAGGCCCGCGTCGAAGGCCAGGTTCCACTGCGCGCTGGCGACGGAGAAGCCGTCGCGGCCGGAGCGGTGCAGCATCAGGACCAAGGTGGCGTTCTGGATGGCCCCGAAGCCCGCGCCGAAGGCCAGCATCAAGGCGAGCAGCGCCGCTGTGTGGTGGGTGAGGGTGCCGCCGAGCACACCGATGGCGGTGAGCAGGGTCGCCGGCGGCAGCAGTACGCGGTTGCCGAACCGGTCGCCGAGCCGTCCGGCCAGCCAGCGGCTTGCGGCGAGGGCGAGTTGGAAGCACAGCAGGGCGACGGGCGTCAGCCACACCGGCTCGCGCGGGGCGGCCAGCGGCAGGAAGGTCACCACCGTGCCGGACGCCATGGTGCCCGCGGTGAGCAGGACGAACGGGCGCAGGATCGCGGGCCGCCCCAGCCCGGCCAGGACCCGGGGCCGGGTGACGGGGGCGGGCCGGGGCGCGGTGACGGCCAGCGCGGCCGGCAGCCCGCACAGCGGTGCCGCCACGCCCACGGTGAACAGCGGCGGATAGCCGAATTCATGGACGAGGAGGACACCGAAGGGCGTGCCGACCGCGCCGCCGAGCCCGGTCGCCACCCCGTACCAGCCCGTTGCCCGGCCGCGTCGCTCGGCGGGGGCGAGCTCGGCCACCGCGGCGCTGCCGGCCACGACGAAGATGCCGAACCCGATGCCCCGTACCGCCGAACAGGCCAGGATCATGGCGAAGTTCTCGGTGGCGGCGAGCAGCAGTACGGGCAGCCCGAGCAGGGCCATGGCGACGATCAGCGCGGTGCGGTAGCCGATCCACGCGGTGACGCGGGGCATCACCGGCTGCACCGCGACGGTGGCTGCCATGAGCACACCGGTGATGACTCCGGCCGACGCCTTGTTGCCGCTGGTGTCGACCGCGTATTCGGGCACGGTGGACAGCATGAGGTAGAAGCCGGCGAAGCCGCAGAGCGTGCACAGCAGCACGGCAGCCATGGGCCGGGTGAACAGTCTCGTGGTCGGTGGGCCGGCGCGAGAAGCGGTGGGCGTAGAGGTCACACAGCGATCCGACCAGTTCCATGTCGTCGTTGATAGTGTCGACTTCTCCACTGATCAGGCCTTTGGCTGTGCGATTGCCCAGTCCTGTGACGGGAGAGTTGTGTGCGTCGATCCGCGTCGGAAGCCACGCCATGGACTGGACGATCGCCCGGTGCCTATGCGGCTCCAACGCTCGATGGACCGTACTGGTGGCGCGACTTGGGATAGGTGAACACCGCACTGTGCTTCGCATCCGTAGCCTTCTCGATCACCCCGACCTCGGCCTGGAGGCGGTGGAGGGCACCGGTGACCTCGATGTCGCCGTTCGCTGGGTGCATGTGACCGAACTCCCCGACCCCGAGGACTACGTCCGCGAGCACGAACTCGTGCTCACCAACGGCCTGTGGCTCTCCCACCAAACCCCCGATGGCTATGTGCGGGCCCTGGTCAAAGCCCGTGCGATCGGCCTGGTCTTCGGCCTGCGTACGGTCTGTCCCAAGGTGCCGCATGCCCTGATCGCGGCCTGCCGCGCGGCCCAACTGCCCCTGCTGTGCCTGCCGATCGACGTGCCGTTCGCCGCCGTCACGCAGGCGGTGGCGACGGCCCAGGCGGAGCAGCGCCAGCGCCAACTGCTCGACACGCTGCGCCGTAACAACGCCCTCACCAGCGCCGTCTTTGCCGGCCGGGGGCTGCGCGGCCTGCTCGGCGTGCTGTCGGGACAGGACCGCACCCCGGTCGCGCTGGTGGACCGCATGGGGACAGCGGTGCACGAGGTCCACTGCACGCTGTCCGAGTCCGACCTGTCGCTGGTGGCGAAGAAGCTGCACCAGGGAGCCCAGGAGTGCACGATCGGCCTGTCCCACGGCGCCGAAGCCACCATGATCCCGATACAGGGGGTCGGCGGCTCGGACCACGCCGTGGTGTACGGCCGGGCCGCCGACCATCTCGGCCAGGCGGATCGCGACGCCCTCGAACAGGCGGTACGCCTGCTGACCGTGGAACTCGCCCATCAGCAGGCGGTGTCCGCCATCCAGACGCGCTTCGCCGGGGAGATCCTCGACATGGTGCTCAGCGGACCGCATCGCGCGGAGGAACTCGGGCCGCGGCTGCGGTCCTTCAGCATCGACCCCGACGGCCCCCTGGGCGTCTTCATCATCCCCAGCCCGGGGGCGCCCACCCCCACCCTGGCCCCCCTCCCCGACACCGTCACGCAGTACTTCGTCGGACTGGGGCTCCCCTCGGTGGTTCCGAGCAGCGGCCAGGACCTGGTGGCCGTCGTCGGCCTGCGCGACGACCACGGCGACCTGCGCGCGCTCGCCGAAGGGCTGGTCGAAGCGCTGGAGAAGACCCCGTCCTTACGCGGGCAGCGGGTACTGGTCGGAACGGGCCGGGTGGCAGCGAGCCATCAGTACCTGCGCCGCAGCCTGCTCCAGGCCAAGGAGGCCTCCAGAGTGGCCCGGCTGCGCCGCCAGGGCCCGCAGGTGGTGTCCTTCGCCGACGTCGGATCCCACCGGCTCATGGTGGCCCTGCTCGACGCCGAGACCCGCAGGGACTTCGCCGAGTCCGTCCTGGGGCCGGTAGTGGAGTACGACCGTACCCACAACAGCGAGTTGCGCCGGACCCTGACCGTCTTCCTCGAATCGGGAATGCGCTGGGGCGCGGCGGCCTCCGCCCTGCACGTCCACGTCAATACCCTGCGCAACCGCCTCTCCAAGCTCCAGCGCCTCACCAGCCGCGACCTCGGTCATACGGAAGACCTCGTGGACCTCTTCCTGGCCCTGCAGATGTCCGAGGAACGGGATTAGCCCGGCGCCCATGGCGCCCACGGCCCGGACCAGGCACTCTCCACCGTCCTGAGTACCTCGTTCGTACCTCGTTCATCGCGGGCAACGGCCTGCACACCAGCCGGAATCCGCGGACCCCGGTGGCAGAGCCGCACCGGCTTCGCCACCGGGACCGCGGTCGAAAACGCCAACCATCACCGTCGTCAGCCCGGCCGCTGCGGCAAGCTCCTCGAAATCGGAGCGGGTGTACCACTGCAGCAGCCACGGGCGCTCCACCACCGTGCTCTCGCCGTCCCGGTGGCGTTCGTAGCGCAGCACAGAGGTCTGGGTCCACAGAGTTTCGTCGCGCTCCTCTGACACAAAGGAGTACCGCAGCTCGGCGCCGTCCTCCGCGGCGGCCGTGCGTATCTGACCGATCCGGTCGGCGGGGGTCGGCGACCGGACGTGCAGCGGGATCAACGCGGAACCGCCGTCCACCAGATGGTGCCGAATGCTGCGCAGGGCAGCGCCGGCAGTGCCGTCGTCCGGGCAGCAGATTGAAGGTCGGCCCGGCCTGGAAGACCGACTGGAACCGGCGGGACAGGCTGAGTGCCTCCATCCGCTGATGGTGGACCGGTCACAGAGATACCCGCCTCGTCGGCCCTGCGCCGGCAGCGCTCCAGCATGTCCGCGGAGGAGTCGACGCCTTCGACATCCAGGCCCTCCCGGCGCAAAGCGAGCAGCGGGTCACCGTCTCCGCAGCCCAACTCCAAGGCGGGGGCGCCCGCTTCGCGCACGAAGGACGCGTACGGTTCGGGATCCGGCGAGAAGGACTTCGGGGGAGCGTAGGACTCCGCGACGATTCCACTGGAGAGATCAGCCGGCTGCATGTGCGTACAGCAATCCTCTCCGTGCCGCGGCATGGCGACTGCCGATGATCGGCTCTGTGCCGTCGGCAGTCCCTTGCCGCTGCCTGCTCTTGCGCGAAAACCCATGCGCATGACGATGTACGCGGTCCCGTGCCTCGTCAGGCAACGTTCGCCCGATCCTCATCCTCTGGTGCTGAGGTGGCTGCGGCCAGTCGGCTGGTGATCTCTTCGGCGGTCAGCACGAGTGCGAAGCCCTTGCGCAGGACAGCGAGTTCGGGTTCCTGCCGGGACTCGTCGTCGGTGGCCGTGACGTCGGATCCGAAGACGACCTTGTAGCCACGTTCGTATGCCTGCCGGGCGGTGGTGCCGCAGCAGTAGTTGGTGAGCGTTCCCGTGACGATGACCGTGTCGCGGCCGAGGTTGCGCAGCATCGTATCGAGCGGGGTGTCGTAGAACGCCCCGTAGGAGGGCTTGCGGATCACGGCCTCGTCGGGGCGGCGGCCCATCGGAGCCCATACCTCGGCGGGGCCCGGCCGGCGCCAGCCGGTGTCGGCGTGCGGGAGGAACCGCAGGGCGTGTGGCCGGTCCAGTCCGATATGGGTGTCGTCGAAGATGGTCCAGATCACCGGTACGGAGGCGGCCCGGCATTCTTCGACCAGGTGGCGGAGCCGGGGCGCCATCCGGGTGGCCGCGGGCACCCAGTAGGGACTCCAGCGGGGCCGGACGAATTCGTCCTGCATGTCGATGACCAGCAGCGCCGCCCGTTCGGGCCGTATGGCGAACGATGCCCGGCCGCACTCGTAGGCGTTGCGCGCCCGCGCGGTCACCCACTCCTCGGTGTACGTCACTCCCGCCTCCTACATCGATTCGAGGTACCTCGTTTCGATGTGCGAGAGTAACAGCATGCTCGAACTCGCGATCCTGGGATTTCTGGCCGAGGGGCCGCTGCACGGCTATCAACTGCGCCACCGGATAGCGCACTTGTCCGGCCACGCCCGACCGGTCAGCGACGGCAGTCTCTACCCGGCGATCAACCGACTGGTCAAGGCCGGGCTGCTGGAGCGGCGGACCGAACCGGGCACCTCGGCCGCTCAGCGGCACACCCTGAGCCTGACCGACGCCGGCCGCTGCGAGCTGCTGCGCCGGCTGCGGGAGGCAGGCGGCCTGGACATCAGCGACAGCACCCGGTACTTCACCGTCCTGGCTTTCCTTTCCCACCTGCCCGACACCGCCGACCAGCACGCGGTACTGCGCCGCCGACTGGAATTCCTGGAACAGCCCGCGAGCTTCTTCCACGACGGTGACCGCCTACTGGGCGCCGACGACACCGACGATCCCTACCGGCGCGGCATGCTTACCATCGCCCGCGCCACCAGCCGTGCGGAAAGGTCCTGGCTTCGGGAGGTGCTGGCCTGACACCGCCCCGGCTGCAGCCACCTCGCCCGTCCTGAACCCGGACCGGTCCCACGAACAAGCGCCGGCGGGTGGGCACCTGGGCCGCGGCGAACAACGTCGAGATCGCCTGCACCCCGACCAACTCCTCTAAGGGCGAGCGCCGCTCGGCGCGGCACTAGCATGGCCCGCTGTGCTGACCAACGAACAGATAGTCGAGCAGGCCCTGGGCCGGATCGCGGCAGGGTATGTCTTTCCCGAGAAGGCCGTGGAGATCGGCGCCGCGGTCCGTAGGCGTCTCGCGGCCGGTGCGTACCACGGTCTGGACGGGCGAGCGCTCTGTGAGACGGTGACCGCTCACCTTCAGGAAGCGTGCCCGGACAAGCACTTGCGGCTGCTGTGGACGGATGAGCCGCAGTCGCTGGAACCCGAGGACGCGGACGAGGGACAGGCCGCCTTCCGCGCACTGCTCAGGGCGGAGAACCAGGGAATACGCCGCGTCGAGCACCTGGACGGGAACATCGGGTTCATCGACATCCGGCGCATCGCGTACGCAGACGACGGCGCCGACACGATCGGCGCGGCCATGCAATTGGTCGCCCACAGTTCCGCGCTCATTCTGGACCTGCGCGCATGCCGCGGCGGAGCGCCGGAAGGGGCCGCCATGTGGTGCAGCTACTTCTTCCGCGACGACCAGGTACACCTCAACGACATCTACGAACGCTCCACCGGCGCCACCCGCCAGTTCTGGACGATCGCGCACCTTCCCGCCCCGCGCTATGCGGACCGCCCGGTCTATGTCCTCACCAGCGCGATCACGTTCTCCGGCGGCGAGGACGTGGCGTACACCCTCCAGGCACACGGCCGGGCCGTACTCGTCGGCGAAACAACGGCGGGTGGCGCGCACCCCACAGCCCGCCACCCGCTCACCGAACACATCCTGGTCACCGTGCCGACCGCCCGAACCATCAACAGCGTCACCGGCACCAACTGGGAAGCCGTCGGAGTGACCCCTGACCTTTCCGTCCCGGCGGACCAGGCGCTGGAAACCGCACTCAAGGCCGTACGGGAGCGCCTGGGAGCATAGGCCGCGCGCTCCGGCAGCGCTCACCCGACCACAGCCTCAGTACCCAGCACGCCCCGCTCGCCGCCCACTGGAATGGCACCCCTTGAACGCCTCCCTCGCACGTCTCGTCCAGCTGATCCCACCGCCCGCGGATCCCACGACCAAGAGTTGGGGGCCCGCAGAACAGGCCCTCGGTGTGGAACTGCCGGAGGACTACAAGGAACTCATCCGCCTCTATGGCGGGAGCAACTGGGACGATTACCTCTACGTCCTCGAACCCGGTGTGCGTGCTGTAGGCGTCCTGGTCCGGGGAGGTTCGGCCGGGTCGGCAGTTCCTCCGATCGAACGTACGCTCTCTATGCTGACGGCATGATCGATGCACCTCTTTCGGCGCTGGAAGTCGCGATGGTCCAAGCGGGCGCCCGAGCCGTGGATACGCTGCGCGACACCGCCGCCTTCGCACAGGGACTGGACCGGCTGGGCTACCGCCGGATCTGGTACGCCGAGCACCATCACTCGCCCGCGATCGGCGCGTTCCCGCCGGTCGTGCTGGCCGCCCACGCCGCCGCTCTGACCTCGTCCATCCGGCTCGGCTCGGGGGGCGTTCTGGCCCCCAACCACGCACCCATCACGCTGGCCGAGCAGTTCGGAACTCTGGCCGCCTTGCACGAGGACCGTATCGACCTGGGTATCGGCCGCGGCCCCGGCACCTTCGACGAGGCCACCGCACGGGCACTGCGCCGCGGAGCCGGGCCCACGACGGATGCGGAGTACCGCAGCGACGTAGCCGCGATCCTGTCCTTTCTGGTGGAGGAAGTCGCACTCGGCCCGCTGCCGGAGCCTTGGCTGCTGTCCTCCAGCACCGCAGGCGCCGCGCTCGCCGCGGAACTCGGTCTGCCGATCGCCATGGCGCACCACATCAGGCCGGACAACACCCGTGCGGCGCTGGAGCGTTACCGGGCAGAGTTCACCCCGTCCCGGTGGTGCGAGCAGCCTCGGGTGCTGGTGTGCGTGGAGGCGGTGTGCGCCGAGACGGAAGAAGAGGCCGCGTGGCGCGTCGGGCCGATGGATGTCGTCAAAGCCGGGCTCCTCAAGGGAATGAGTGAGATTCCCTTCCCCACGCCCGAGGACGCGGCCGCCCATTCCTTCACGGCAGAGGAGCGCCAGGCGCTGGCCGGCTTCCGGGCGCAGCAAGCGGTCGGTACGCCCGAGACCGTGGTCCACCGCCTCGCACAACTGGCCGCGGAGACAGGGGCGGACGAACTGATGCTGACCACACCCGTCTACGACCTCCGCGACCGCATGCGCTCCTACGAACTCATCATGAAGTACGCCGAGGCCACGACCGCACCCTAGGAACAACGGCGCGCGGTCCACGCCAAGCCGGCCGCGCTCCCGTCGGCGGCCCGGCCCAGGACCGTGGGTGGGATCATGGGGGATGTCTGAGATGTCCGACCTGGTGACTGCCCGCTGGCCGCTCGCCCCGTCCAGTGCGATCGCCTGGCTGCTGGAGCTGACCGGTGATGAGGGAATCACGGGGTTCATGCCGCCGCCGATGCCCGACGCGGCATGGGTGATCAATGCCATGTACGAGCACGAGCAGGGTCCCGCCGACGTGTCGTACGACGAGTACCAGCGGGCCGGGGTGGCGGACGGCAGCATCGAACCCCAGATCCTCGCGGGCATCGACTTCAGTGGGGTCGGCACGGCCACCGGTGGTGATCTGGGCCGTGCCGCTCGTGGATCGTCCGCGCGGACTACGACCTGTGGGCCACCAAGGTTGCGGGTCCCGCACCGCTCATCGAGGCCCCCTGAGCGACACCGGGATCGAGGCCGTACGCCTGCCCTGGGCCCCGTGAGCTCGACCCCTGCCCGGCGCTTGACCGTATGAGTGATCGAGCGGGAACTCACCGTGAGATTCCCTGGTTCCGCGATGCACGAATCGGGGTCGGGGATCGCCTATAGGGCAGAGGAGGCAGACGGCTCCTCCGAGGCGTGGGGGAGCGCGCCTCACACACCACTCGGAGGGGATCCCCAGCCTCGTGACGCTACATCTCGCAGGCGACCTGCTGACCACGGCCGTGGCCGTCCGCGTCTTCGGCGACGACGCCTGCGCCCTGCCGCGCCGTACCGCGGTGGCCGAAGGGCCTTCGGGCCTTGCCGCACTGCGCGGTCGGCGCTCTCGGGGAGGCGCCTGGTGACCGGCATCCGCCGCTTGCTCACGCTACCGATGACCGCGCTGCCCGCCGACTTCCGTGCCTTTCACCATCTGTACCGCGGCGTCTACGTGCACTGGGCCGAGCTGTACCTGAGCAACCACGCCGACGCCGAGGAAGCCGTCGACCAGGCCTTCGAGAAGCTCTACCTCAAATGGACCGACGTCCTGCAGCACGAGAACCCCAACGCGTATGCCTGGGTGGTCGTCAAGCACTGCACCATCGACTGCGCCCGGGCCCGCGGACGCCGCCCCGCCGTCATCGACGTCGCCGCCTTCGAGACCGCCGCCCTGCGCGGCGCCGTCGACCCGATCGGCGAACTCGAGGCGAGCCTGTCGGTCTACGAGGCCATCCGCTCCCTGCCCGAGCGCCAGCACGACGTGATCGTGCTGCAGTACTGCCTGGGCTACAGCACCCGCGAGACCGCCGACATCCTCGGCGTCACCCAGGCAGGGGTCCGCTCCACCACCCGCAACGCCCGCCACCGTCTGCAACACACCCTGGGGCTGGACAAGGGAAAGGGGAGCAAGTGAGATGACCGACCCCATCGAGCGGGCCCTGGCCAAGGCCCGTCTCCCGCGCCGCCCCTACACCGGCAGCGAGATGGAGGAGGCGGAAGCCCGGCTGACCGCACGGATCGCCAAGAAGATGTGGCGGGGCGCGCTCTCCTTCGACGACCACATGGAGCCCGCCCGTGCCGCCGCTGCCCGCGCGGCCGAACGGGCGGGTCTGCCCCGCCGCATCCACCACCGCTATCTGCGCACGCTGTGCGAAACCGTGGTCGCGAAGGACCTCCACAAACTCGGGACCTTCATGGCCCGCCGCATCCTGGAACCCGAGGGGGCCCGCGTACTGGGCTGTGTGCTCCACCTCGCGGACCGCTCCGACAGCGCCCAGTTCTGGTGGCAGTTCGCCGCCGGCGCGGGAGACGTCGGAGCCGCCTGCTGCCTGTACATGCACCACATGGCCCTCGGCGAGCGCTACGAAGCCGGGCTCTGGCACGCCCAGGCCGGGCTCGAAGCCCCGATGCCCACCACGCCCTCGTTCGCCGACCGCCAGGACATCGTGACCGCGCTGCGCATCCTGGAGGCCTTGCGCAAGGAGCACCCCCATGTGTCCGCCGCTGCTGTGGCGGTCATCGCGTACGTCCCCGATGCGCTCGGCTTCGTCGACGAGGACGTCGAACTCCCGCTGCCCGACGCCGACTTCGCCACACGTATCGAGGAAATCACCGCCAGCCCGTGAGCGCGGCCCACTGGCCGGGCGGCCCCCGGGGACGGTTTCAGTTCGCCTGTCGGCGGGCCGCGGTGATCAGGGTGTGGAGCACTGCCTGGGCGGTGGGGAGGCGGTTGGCGGCCTGGTGCCAGGCCAGGCAGCGGGGGCCGTCGAGGACGTCGGAGGTGATTTCCTGTCCGCGGACGGCGGGGAGACAGTGCAGGACCATCGCATCCCGCGGAGCGTGGGCCAGGAGCGGGTCGTCGACCCGGTAGCGGGCCAGGTGCCGCTCGCGCTCGGCGGCTTCGCGGTGGTTGTCCATGGAGACCCACACCTCGGCGTAGACGGCGTGCGCGTCGCGGACCGCTTCTTCGGGCTCCGTGGTCAGGGTGACGGATCCGCCCTGCCGCGCCATGGTCTGGCGGGCCTCGTCCAGGATGTCCGCCTCCGTCTCGTATCCGGGCGGGCTGGCGATGGCCAGGTGCATGCCGGAGGCGGCGCACGCGGCGAGAAATGAGTTGCGGGTGTTGCTCCTGCCGTCACCGATGAAGGCGGCGCGCAGGTCTGCCAGAGTCCCGAAGTGCGCGCGCAGGGCGAGCAGGTCGGCCAGGGACTGGCAGGGATGGTGGGTGTTGGACAGCGCGTTGACGACCGGGACCGCGGAGGCCCCGGCCATCTCCTCCACCACGCTGTGCTCGAAGGTGCGCAGGGTGATGGCGTCGAGGTAGGAGGACAGGACGCGGGCGGTGTCGGCGACGGTTTCCCCGTGGCCGAGCTGGAGTTCGTCCCGGTTGAGGACGGTGGCGGCCATGCCGAGGCGGTGGGCGGCCATGGCCAGCGATACGCGCGTACGGGTGGAGGGCTTCTCGAAAAGGCACCCGATGGCCGCCCCGCGGAGGCTGTGTTCCCACTCCTGCGGGTCCTGCTTCATGCCCTCCGCCAGATCGAGCAGCGCGGGCAGGGTGGCCGGGTCCAGGTCGCTGACCCGCAGCAGATGGTCCGGGACCGTGCCGCCCATGGCCGCACAGCCGTCGGAGGGCGCCGGTGGCGGTGGGGTCATCGCAGGTCTCCGAGTCGGGGGTCCGCGGGAGGCTCTGCGCCGAGTCTGGTTCAGGGCGGGGGAGCGGGCACCCTCACCGGTTCCGTGCGGGTGAACCCGCTGACTGCCTGAGGCCGCGCAGCCGTACCCGTGCACCTGATGTCGTTTTTGCTCGTTCACCGCCACAAGTTGACAGAGGCTGCCCGGGAACTGCGATGGGCATGGCCAGGCAGGTCATGCTGCTGTTCACCGGTCGGTTGTGCCCGAGCGTGCTGCGGGCGGACGGCCGATGTTGCTGGTCGGGGGAGTGACTGCACCCGATTTCGTGGGGCAGTGAGTCCGGAATTCTTCAGCAGGGACGTGCGGAAAGCAGGAGGTGGCACCACGGTGAATCGGTGTGGGGAACTCGGCAGCGGGGCGTGGCGTACCGGGGGTGAGGGTTTATGAGGTCTGTTCTGGATGAGGGACTGTATCCGCGCATTCATGACTTGCATTTGCGTAGCCCTCTTATGCAGGCGGGGATGGTGTGGTCCCGCCTGGGCACCGATCAGCTGCCGCCCCGGGACGACGTGCGCGCACTGCACTTCTCGGACCCGGGCGACGTTCTGAATTTGGTTGCGGACGAGGTCGGACCGCCCACGGGGGTCTGTGTCCTGGAAGACACCGTGGTGGGTGTCGCCGGCTGGTCCCGGATCTCCATGGAGCGCCAGTACGAGGCGGTCACCGAGCGGGCGGCCGCCTTCGTGGCCGGGGCCATGAACTATCTGCGGATCACCGGACCCGACGCCTGCCAGGTCCTGGACATGCTCACTCCGGTGGACATGACGAAGCTGGGCGTGGGCCGCGGAAAGTTCGTACTGTTCACGACTCCGGCCGGGACGGTGGACAACGAAGCGGTGGTCCTGCGGCTGGCCGAGGACGAGTACGTCCTCTCGTGCGGCGGGCCCAAGAAGGGGCTGTCCTGGCTGCCGGAGGCGCTGGCCGCTCACCCGCGGGCCACGGTGGAGGACGCCGGGGTCGGCTGCTTCAACATCAAGGGGCCGAAGCGGCTGGAAGCCATGAGCGAACTCGTGGAGCCGCAGGACCGGGCCCGGATCGCTGAACTGCGGCCCTTCCAGGCCTGCCAGGCCCGGACGCCCGATGGACTCCCGGTATGGATTGTGAAGACCCTGATCGGTATGGAGATGTGGGGGGACGGGGAGGCCCTGAACCAGAGCTGGCGCAGGATTCTGAAGCAGCCGGATCTGATCACCCCGTGCGGCTGGGACCTGCTGGACGTCTTCCGCCTCGAATGCCGGGACATGGTCTTCGGCGTCTACCCGATCGAACTGCACGGCGGCACCACCTTGTGGGAAGCCGGCTTCTCCGCCATGGCCGAGCAGGCCAAGCAGCGAGACTTCATCGGCCGCTCGGCACTGCTGCAGGGCCGGGACGACCGTCGGCTCTGGCTCGCCGGCCTGGTGCCGAACGGGCCTGCGGCCGAGGTTCCCGCTCTGGGCCAGGAAGCCTTCGCCCAGAACGGCGAGTTCGCGGGCTACATCACCACCAGCGCCTTCTCTCCCCGGTACGGGCGGCCGCTGGCCTTCGCCCATCTCAAGCCCGGGTGCCGGCCCGGCCAGTCCCTCACCCTCAAGGCCGGGGGCGGCACGTGGACCGTCACCGCGCTGCCCTTCCCCGCCCCCGATGCCCTGGATGCCGCGGGAGGCGTGGATGGCTAGCGGCATCGACGCCGCGCTGCGTGAGTGGTCGCGGCTGCTGGGGCCCGCCGCGGTCGTCCAGGGACCTGACCTGGCCGCGTACACGGCCAATGTCACCGTCCACGACCGGCTCGTCCCCGCCGCGCTGCGCATCAGCCAGCGGGAGCAGCTCGCCGAGGTCGTGTCCATCGCGCGTACGCACGGCGTCCCCCTCCACCCCGCCAGTACCGGCCACAACTGGGGGCTGGGCTCCTGGCTCCCGGTCCGCGACGGGGCCGTCATCGTGGATCTGTCGCGGATGGACCGCATTCTCGGCCTGGACCGCGCCACGGATACGGTCGTGGTCGAACCCGGTGTTACGCAAGGTCAGCTCGCCGACTACCTGGACCGCCACGCACCCGAACTGCTCGCCAACATCACCGGATCGGCCGCCGCCACCAGCCTGGTCGGCAACACCTTGGACCGGGGCATCGGCTATCTCGCCAACCGCTCCGACGACCTGGTGGGTCTGGAGGTCCTGCTGGGCAACGGGACCTACCTGCGCACCGGCGAGTGGCACAGCGCCGGCGGACACCACGGGCCGCAGTGGCACCATGGCATCGGTCCGTCGCTGGAAGGCCTGTTCATCCAGTCCAACTTCGGCATCGTCACCGCCGCCGCGCTGCGGCTGCGGCGCCGGCCGGGGACGACCACGGCCTTCCGCCTCACGGTCGAACGGCCCGAGCGGACCGGCGAACTGCTCGATGTGCTGGCCTGCCTGCACCGGGACGGGGTCCTCACCCACCCGACCCGCATCTTCGACGGGGTCTGGATCCACGGCTCGCCCGACAGCCCTCCGGCCTGGACCACCTTCGGGGCGATCACCGGCCGCCCGGCGGCGGTCGAAGGACTGCTGCGGGAAACCGAACAGGCCCTGGCGCCGCTCGGCCGCCTGGACCTGGCATCGGTCGGCACGGACCGTCCCCCTGAGCTCCCGCAGGACGAGTCCGACTGGTGGCGCTCGGTGCTCAGCGTGCTGCAGGGGCGGCCCACCAACCTGACCGTGACCGACTGGGCCTCCCGCGTCGGAGTCGCCTTCGACGCCGACAACCTGGACGCCAGCGACTTCGGCATGGTCTGCGATGTCTGGGCCGTTCCGTTCACCAGCGCCGGCGCGCAGGAGACGGCCCGCCTGGTGCGCGAGGTCTGCGCTTCCTACGGGCTGCGGCCCTGCATCTGCTTCAGCGCCCTGGACGGCTACAGCCTCGAAGCCACCCTCATCGTGCTGTTCAACCGGAGCGATGCCGAGCAGGTCCACAACGCCCACGCGTGCGCCGTCCAGCTGCGCAAGGTGCTGACCGCGGCGGGCTACGCACCGCACCGCGCCGGCATCGAGGCCATCGCGGCGCTCGTCAGCTCCGACGACGCGTACTGGCAGACCATGGCGGCCATCAAGAAGTCGCTCGACCCCGACCAGATCATCGCGCCGGGACGGTACAACCTCCTGTGACGGCAGCGCGTTGATGCCTGCGATGACGCCCGGCGAAGGGGGCACCGGACCGACGGACGGCAGCGTGCGTCCCGGCCGGTGGCCCCTTCGCCCGTGTGGGCAGCAGGAGTTCACCGCACCCTTCAGACTCGCGCGGCCGCGCCCACCGCGGCACGGATGATCTTCAGTGCCTCCTCGACATGCGTACGGTGCGTACGGTGCCCGAGCACGCACATGCGCAAGGTGTGCCGCCCCCGGATCCGCGTGCTGGTCAGATAGGCCCGACGGCTCGCGTTGATGTGGCCCAGCAGCCGCTGGTTGACCTCGTCGCCGCCCGGCGCCCGGAAGGTGAGCACGGTCAGATCGGGCTCTGCCACCGTCAGACCGGGAATGCTGCGCAGCTCGCGGTGGGCCGCCGCGGCCAGGTCCAGTTTCTCGTCGATGGCCGCGCGGAATGCGCCGATGCCGTGCAGATGCAGCGGCAGCCACAGCCGCAGACCGCGGAATTCCCGGCTCATCTCGATGCCCAGGTCCTGGTAGTCGGGCAGCCAGGTGTCCCGGTCCATGTCCTGGAGATAGTCGGCGTCCGCGCGGTGCGCCGCCCGCAGCGCACCGGCCCGGCGCATCAGGAGCAGACCGGAGCTGTAGGGGAAGAACATCGACTTGTGGACATCCAGGGTGATCGAATCGGCCCGCTCGATACCCGAGAGCTTGCTCCGGCCCCGTTCGGTCAGCTGGAAGCCACCGCCGTACGCGGCATCGACGTGGAACCACACCCGCTGTCTGCGCGCCACCTCGGCGAGCGGCCCGAGCGGGTCGATCGTGCCCGTATTGGTCGTGCCCGCCGTCCCCACCAGCAAGAACGGCCGCCGGCCCGCCGCGCGGTCGGCCGCGATCAGCCGCTCGGCCGCCTGCGGGTCCATCCGCAGATCGGCCGTGACCGGGACGGTACGGACCTGGTCGGGCGCGAACCCGGCGATCCGCGCGGCCTTGGCGACGCAGAGGTGGGTGTGCTCGGTGACGTAGATCGTCCCGCTGCACGGCGGGTCGCCGAGCAGTTCCTGGCGCGCGGCGATCAGGGCGGAGAGTGTCCCGGTGGAGGACCCGGTGGTGATGAGCCCGCCCGATGTCGACTCCGGCAGGCCGAACTGCTCGCAGAACCAGCGGATGACACCGTGCTCCATGGCCGCCAGCGCGGGGGCCATGGAGCTGACGCCCGTGAAGCGGTTGACCGTGCTCGCGAGCAGTTCCGAAAGCGCGGAGGCGAAGAGACCGCCGCCGGTGAAGTACGCGAAGCAGCCCGGGCCCGCGGTCTCCACCGCCCGCTCGGCGGCCGCGCGGAAGGTGGCCAGCAGCTGGCCGAACTCCCCGGGGCCGTCCCCCGGAGGCGCCAGCAGACGCGTCAACTCCCCTTCCGGTCCCTCAAGTTGTACGGCCGGTGCCTGGCCGCGCGATCCGAGGAAGTCGGTGACGAAGGAGGTCGCCGAGGCCATCATCGCCTCGATCTCCTCCCGCTGCGGTTCGAGCCCCGGCCGCAGGCCCGGCGGTGGTGGTGTTCGCGGCATGACGGTCACTCCTGAGGTGAGGAACGGTGCCCGCGCCCCATGAGGGGCGCGGGACAGTGCCGATACGCGGCTCCGCCGTGCGGGAGCGACCGGCTGCGGACGGCCCGCAGCCGGCCGGCCGCACAGCCGGCGGAGCGCTCAGGAAGCAGCGGCCTCCTGACCCTCATCGGCGGCCGCGTCCCGAGCCGCCGGATGCGTGGGCAGCAGCGGCGGCAGCGGGAAGGCGTAGACCGTGCCCGGATACATCACCGGGCGCCGCCAGTCCGAGTAGTCCAGCGGAGCCAGCGTGTGCCGGTGCCGCCGGGTGGCATCGATGGCCGCGGCCCGCGACGCCTCGTCGCGCCCGCTCGACTCGGCGATCTGCCGGATGCGCTCGGCCCCGAAGTTGATCGGCGCGGCCTGGCTGAACTCCTGCGCGCTGACCTGCAGCCAGCCGAGGGTGTCCTCCTTGATCCCGTCGGCGAGATTCCGGATGGCGCGCTTGCGGCCGACCTCCTTGTTGCGGGCCCGCCAGTAGTCCCGCACCCGGCGTCCGTGTCCGACCATGCCCGTCATGGCGCCACCGCTCGTCATGAAGTGCCCGTTGCCGAACGAGTCCCCGGCGACCACGGTGTTCCTGGCCAGCAGCGCGTCCTCACCCATCCGCTCGACCAAGCTGAACAGCTTGGGCCCGTACAGCATCTGGACCTTGCGCAGTTCCTGCTGGGGGATCTCCAGGATGAGCGCCGCCTGTTCGAGGAAGAACTCGCGCATCAGGTACTGATACGCCGCGTAGTACTCCGGCGTCTCCTGTTCGGTTCCCTCCGGAACCAGCCCGGTCGCGATCGGATCGAAGGTCTTGAAGTCCGGGACCTGGACCAGAACCCAGCCCACCGCGGGGTCCGCCTCGTGCCCGACGGCGATCTGGCGCGCCCAGTACTCGGTGCCGTCCTGGTCGAACTCCGAGGCGACCCGTCGCCGCAGCCGGCCGTCCACCAGCACGTCCATCAGCCCGGCGAGGTAGTCGGCCTGGGCCACCACCGGGCCGTGCCCGTCCTGGTGGTCGACGGTGACGTCCTCCTGCTTGAAGCCGAGCCGCTCGGCGTCGATGCTCTCGAAACCCTGCGCGATCATGATGAGTTCGGGGACGCCGACGTCGATCACCTTGGACCCGGGCGCGCGCACCCGGCGGAACTTCCCCTTGAAGTCCAGCTCCCGTATCGCCTCTATCCGCACCCCTATACGGCCGTCGGGGTGCTCGACGAAGCCGTCCCCCTCCGTCTCCGAGACCACCCGGTGCTGGGTGAAGAGCCGCACCCGCGGCTCTTCCAGGCCCCGTTCCAGGTCCATCCGCTCCACGGCCTCCAGATAGCGCCGCAGCAGGATCAGCATCTGCGCGGCCTGGGCCTGGAAGATGGACGGGCCGTCGAGCACCTCGGCCATGCTGCCGCCGAGCCGCTTCTTGCTGGGTTTGGCGGCGGGCACGGCCGGGTCCAGCACCGTCACGACCCGGTTCGGCTTGCCGTCCTTCCACCGGTCGTCGATGAACTCGGTGTGGTGGATGGTCCCGACGATCCGGGCCTCCGCGCCGACGTACGAGCCGAGGAATCCGGTGACCACCTCGTCGGCCGTGACCGGCCCCGCGGGCAGGCCCGGCTGGTACATGCTGTCGGACAGCCGCAGAAGCCGACCGTCGCCCCGGCGCGGAATACCCTCCTCGCCATAGCGCTTGAGCATCAACCGGTCGATCAGGCCGAGATGGTGGTACAGCTCCTCGCGGATATTCCAGTGCACCCCGAGAGAGGGACCGCCGCGCATTTCGACGCCGACGGCCCGGCGCCCCATGGCCACCGTCCACAGCATGGCCATCATGTTCGTACCGCCCAGGCCCAGGGCGAGGAAATCCGGATCGCGCACGCCCCGCAGGTCCTCTTCCACCTCGGTGCGGTCGATGCCGTACGTACAGTCCATGGACGGCACGGGATCCATTCCGTCCCTACCGTCCATGACGCCCCTGCGCTTGCTGCTCTCGGCAGCCGCCTTCATCTTTTTCTGGCTCATCGTGCTTTCCTCACTGGTGGAAGTGCCTCACCTTGCTCGGCAGGGAGTTCCCGGACGCGCATCGGATCGGATGCACACGGGTACGTACGCCGCCCGGCAGGGATGTCCCGCCAGGGGCTTCGCGTCAGCGCTTGCGCCAGACCGAGACGTCCGCGTCGAGGAATTCGAAGCGCCGCGCGTGGCCGCGCAACACCCCGGGCTCGTCCGCCTCCGCCACCTTCTGGAAGGTCCCGGCCAGAAAGCGCCGCAACTCGCGCTCGCTGGTCGGCGACTGGCGCCGCCCGCCGATCCAGTTCTCGGGTGCGGTGCACGAGCTGTGCCAGCCCCACGGGCTGGCGACGAGCAGCAGCCCGCCGGACGCCAGGACGTCGTCGGACTCGGTGAACTGCCGCAGCAGCGCGTACGGGTCGGCGACCCGGTCGAGTAGGTCGGACACGAGCACGGCGTCGAAACCGCCCAGCGACTTGGGCAGTTCGGATCCGTCGGCCACCAGGAAGTCGAGCTCGCAGCCGTCCGCCGGCCTCGGCGCGCGGGCGTGCAGCCGGGTGCAGTTCTCCCCCTGGTCGAACCGCTCGTAGGCGACCGATTCGCCGCGCGCCAGTCTGCGCGCGGTGTCGACGAACAGGGGGCTGAGATCGACGCCGACCACGCTGCGCACCCCGCTCTGGGCGAGGGCGAAACTCCCGCCCCCGACCGTGCAGCCGAGGTCGAGCACGCGGTGCAGCCGGGCGCCGGCCTCCTGAGCCTCCCGCACGAGCAACTGCGCCAGACGCCGCGGATAGCCGTGCGCCGCGGTGAGCGGGTGATCCGCTCTGCCGAAGGTGTCCCTGGCGTTCGCGAAGTGCATCAGGAGGTGGCGGTCGAGCAGCTCACGGGTGGCCTGCGCGCCCGACGCCGCACCGCTCGCCCCTTCGTCGTCCGCACACGACTCGGGCGAGGCGATCAGCCGGATGCCGGACTGCTGCAGGAAATGCGGGCGGAAGTGGAAGCGGGCCCAGATGCTCGCCTCGTCGCCGGTGCTGATGAAGGCGCCGCCGAGAATCATCTGGTGCTGCCCGTCGAAACAGGGGGTGCTGAAGTCCTCGTAGTACGGGTGGACTTCGAATCCGTCGAAGGGGTTGGCCACGTCCTCCGCCCACTGCCACAGATTCCCGGCCGCGTCGTGCACGCCGTGCGCGGTGGCGGGGGAGTGGTCGACCGGGCTCTCCGATCCCCAGGCGAGGTTCAGGTTGACGCCCCGCTCGCTCAGCCGCGTGCCGTCGAGATGCATCACCGGATCGTCCAACACCCCTGGTGTCTCCGGGAGTTGGCGGATCATACGGTGTTCGGCCTCGGTCGGCAGCCGGTAGGTGCGGCCGTCCTGGGTGCCGCGCCAGGCACAGTACGCCTTGGCCTCGTGGTAGTTGACGATCGCCGGCCAGTCCCAGGGCATCTCGATCTCGTCGAAGGTGGTGCGCAGCCGGTAGGCGTGCAGCCCGCTGGGGCCGTCCGGCACCCAGAACCGCGGCCACTTGGCGTTACGGAAGGCCCGCCACCGCCAGCCTTCCTCCGACCACAGCTCGGACCTGCGATAGCCGCCGTCGGCGACGAAGCGGTAGTACTCGCCGTTGCTCACCAGGAGGCGGGCGGCCTCGAAGGTGGCGACCTCCACCTGGCGGGTCCCGTACTCGTTGTCCCAGCCGAAGGAGGGAAAGCCGGCGGGTTTGCCCAGGTGCACCGGGCCGCCCTCGATCGCGACCATGCGGTTGTCCGGGACCGCCTCGGGGGTGGGCCGTCCGCCGGAGCCGGTGCGCCGCATCGGAGCGGGGGCGGGCCATGCCGGGTGCGCCTCGACCAGGTGGCGGGGCAGTTCGCGGATGAGGACGGAGCTGGTCTCCAGGTGGATGCGGTGGTGCTCGAAAGACAGGAACAGCGCCCAGGCCCGGTCCTGTTGGCCCACCGGGCGGCCCAGGTCGGGGGCGAAATCCGTGGCCTCGATGACCTGACGGACACGGCGGTAGACCTCGGCGCTGTAGTCGTGCACATCGGCGACCGAGGGCCACAGCATCTCGTTCTTGGACAGGTCGTCCCAGGACATCTCGTCGACGCCGGTCTCCAGGATCCGTTCGAGGTACGCGTCCACGGGACCGTCGAGCAGCCCGGCCACCCGCAGTTTGTTGACATAGAGCGCGGCCGGATGCCCGTAGTAGAAGATCATCGGGTGCCGCAGATTGTGGGACGGCGGACGGTAGAACGCCTCCGTGGTGCGCAGCCCGGCGAACAGGACTTCCTGCAGCGCCCAGGAGTTGTCGAAATAGTCCAGGGCCGCGGCGCGATCGCAAATGGACAGGTCGGGCAGCGGTAGCGAGGTGATCCGGCCGTCCGCGCCGACACCCGGACACAGGCCGGGCAGTGGAGCCTTTCCGGTGAACCACCACGAGCCTCTGGGCCCGTTGAGTCGTTCATCCGCGTGCTTGGTGACGTTCCTTTCCCAGGTCTGCTCCGAAACGGTCGTCACGAACCACCTCTTTCTTGGGGTGGGATCACGCTGAGGAAGTGTGGGGGCAGCCGCGTGAGTTTTCTGGCGGCCGCTCGACCGAGAGGGCCGGTATCTGCGAGGAGACCGGTCGAATCCGGGACACTTCGGCATTCAGCGGAGGAAGGGGCCCGACAAAGGAGAATTTCTGGCACCACCGGTGCGCATTGACAGGGACCGTGACTACGGCTGCCGTCCGCGCCGGCAGTAAACGGACGTTATCAAGATCCACTCAAGGTTTGATCGTGATCGCTTCGAATTGCGCTCTGGCTCGAGGTGTTGAGGAGCGTGATTCGTGCTGATGGGGCCGGTGATGCGCGCGGCACGAAATCACCCTCGGCCGAAGCCGAATCAACCCTGGGGGAGCGAGAGTATGTGCAGCCCTCGAGCGTGACTCAAGAGAAACACGAGCGGTCGTGAGTACGGTCGGGCCAATCTGCCGCCGGCCGGCCCTTCCTCCCTCCTGTTCAGGGCCGATCCGCCGAGCGCTCTCCCGTGCACCTCCGAGTCGAGCCTTGGAGCCAACGATGACGACACAATCGCCCCAGCCCGCGCCGGGCTCTCCGGGCAGCCAGACCCTGCCGCCCCCAACCCCCTGGACGTCGCAGGAAGTTGCCACCGACTACGCCAACTGGGACAAGTCCTTCTGCTGGACCTTCGGCTACCCCTTCGCCCTGGAAGCACTGCGCCTGGATCAGGCACCGGCGGGTCCGGTACTCGACGTGGGATGCGGCCCCGGCCACCTCAGCCAGAAGATCGCCACCACCTACGAGCGCCCGGTGATCGGAGTCGACGACTCACCCGGCATGATCGAGATCGCCAGGAAGGAGTACGTGCACCCCGGCCTGGAATACGTCCTCATGGGCGCCGACGGCCTTACCTTCCTGGAGGACGAGAGCATTTCGGGCGCGATCTGCTGCAACGTCTTCCTGACGATCCCGGACCTCGACATCATCCGCTCGCTGGTGCGGGAGGTCCACCGGGCGATGCGCCCCGGCGGACGGTTCGTGGTACTCGACGTACACCCGGGAAGCATCGGCGTGGAATTCTCCGCCTTCCAGGTCGGCGAACCGGGAAAGAGCTACGCCGACGGGGAACCGAAGCGCACCAAACTGTTCGGCCCGGACGGCGAGGCAGTCCTGCTGCGCGACTACCACTGGAACGTACCGGTCTTCACCGGAGTCCTCGCCGACGCCGGCTTCACCGACATCACCCTGCGCGAACCCGTCCTCGCCGACGCCCAACAACTCGCCGACCCCGAATCCCTGCAACGCCACGCCTGGGACGCGGAACGCACCCGCTCCCCGTACCTCATCGTCTCGGGCACGAAGTAGCACACCGCTAAAGGGTGCCCAAAACCCCGTTCAGGGCAGACGCCCCACGTTCAGCGCAGGTCTCACCCGGCCCAGCCACCCCGGCCCCATCAACACCGATCCACCCACCAACCCACCTGCCCTGAACGGGAATTGCCGGGCACCCTCCCCCAACTCCAAGCCGATCGAGCTCAGACCGGCGTCACGGAATTCGTCCGGAACCTCGACCGGTTCGTGGATATGCGCGGTTCGAAACCTCCTTCGCCCAACGACCTGTCTCCGTCCCTGCCGTGTAGTGGTCACGGAGCGATGCGGCGAGAAAACAACGATCGCCGAGGTCCCGTACGGTGGTGACCCCCGCCCGCAGCTGCTGCCCGGCGTGGACACGCATGCGCGCCAGGGTGGTGCGGTCATCTTCCTCTGCCATCGTCTGCTTCGACTTGTCGTCGGGGTCGAAGGCAAGGTGTACGTGAGAGTCGATGAGCCCGGGCGACAGCGTGGCGTCACCGAGATCCAGAACGCGCAGGTCTGCAGAAGGAGACGCTCCCGTCATATCGACACCTGCGATGCGCGAGCCATCGATGAGCACAAGTGGGCGCCCTGGTCGCAATGCGTAACCATCGAACAGCCGCGCCGTGCGGACCGCCCAGATCCGCGAACGCTTCACGTGTTGTTCACCGCTGGCAACCACCCGGCTGTGCCTCCTCCCCACTCAGTAACCGCTAATGCTCCAGCCGTAGACCACGATCCTGCTAACAGGGGGGCCGGCTGGGAGACGGGTACGGCCACCGCTGATCATCGGTGTGTGACGATGGAAGATCGTGCGGTGGCCGCGGGGCACAGCGTAGATCCAGCCCGCTGGCAGGGGGCGTTCGAGGTCCTGATGCGCCATGGACCGACGCGCACTGAACGCAGATCCGTACGTACCTGCCAGGCGGTGGACGCACCGCCTGGCGCGGATGCGCCTGTGGCGGCGGTGAGGGAGGCAGCGCACCATGTGCGTTCGACTTTGAGGACCGGGCGGAGGGTGTGCTTGCCGCTGCGGGCGCCGGATGGAGGATGACGTCGTACGGGCCGGGGCGGCTGACGCGTGCGAAAAGAACAAGACTGCCGCGGGACAGCGGTTTGCGGGACGCTGGCGGCCTCACCCCACGGCAGGAGACCGCAGATGACGATGCCTTCGGGGCCGTCGGGCTCCCCGGCGCCCCTGCACCTCTCGGGCAACAACGCACCGGTCGCGGCCGAGGTCACACACCGGCCGAGCGCGGTGACCGGCGCCGTCCCCAAGGAGCTGTACGGCCAGTACTTCCGCAACGGGCCCAACCCGCGCAGTGGCTGGTCGCCCCACTTCTTCGCAGGCGACGGCATGATCCACACCATCGCGCTGGCCGGCGGCCGGGCCACCTGGTACCGCAACCGCTACGTGCGTACCCCGCTGTACGCACAGCCGGGCGCCTCCCGCTTCGCCCTTGCCTTCGACCCGGCCACCTCACGGATCGACTACCGCGTCACCACGGCCAACACCCACCTGATCGCCCACGCCGGCCGGCTCCTCGCCCTCGAAGAAGGCGGCTTCCCCTACGAGATCACCCCCGGCCTGGCGACCCTCGGGACCTTCACCTTCGACGGGGCGCTCACCACCCCCATGACCGCCCACCCCAAGACCTGCCCCCTCACCGGGGAGCTGCACTTCTTCGGCTACCGGCTCCGGCCGCCGTACCTGACCTACTACCGGGCCTCCGCAGCGGGAAAGGTGCTCCAGAAACAGACCGTGGACGTGCCGCGGGCCACGATGATGCACGACTTCGCCATCACCGCACGGCACGTCATCTTCATGGACCTGCCCGTCGTCTTCGACGCCGACCGGGCTGCCGCGGGTGGCCCGCCCTGGCGCTGGGACGACCGCCACCGCGCCCGCTTCGGCATCCTGCCCCGGACCGGGGAGACCACCTGCGTACGGTGGTTCGACATCGCCCCCTGCTACGTATGGCACACCATGAACGCCTTCGAAACCGACGGGACGATCACCCTCACCGGCACCCGCGTACCCACCCTGTGGCGACAGGGACCACAGGATCTCAGCGGCGGCCTGCCGATGCTGCACCAGTGGGTGCTCCACCTGGCCACCGGCAAGGTCACCGAAACCCCGCTGGACGACACCCCCAGCGAATACCCCCGCATCGCCGACACCGGCATCGGCCTGCCCCACCGCTACGGCTACACCGCCGGATTCACCCTCGACGCCGAGCCCCACCACACCGAGATCTACAAGTACGACCTCACCCACGGCGCCCTGCGCAGCACCCACCGCTTCCCCGCCGGCCACACCTGCGGAGAGCCCGTCTTCGTCCCCCGCTCCACCACCCCCGGCCACGAGGACGACGGCTACCTCCTGACCTTCGCCCACGACCGCTCCCGCGGCACCAGCTACCTGGCCATCCTGGACGCCACCGACCTCAGCGCCGCCCCGGTCGCCGAGATCCACGTACCGGTCCGCATACCGGCAGGCTTCCACGGCAACTGGATCCCGGGCACCTTGAACGACACAGAACCGGAGACCCAGGCCGGTCAACGGCCAGGATAGGAACGGCACACAGACAGACGCCGAGCACGAATGGGCGCTCCGCAGCAGGAGTGACGACGTTGCCTTCTCCCACCCGCTGCGAAGGGGCCTGTCGGTGACGCAGACCTCTACAGGTGGGAGAAGGCGTTGAGCGGAGTGAGGCAGTACGCGCCGATGCATCGTCGGCAAGTACGTATTCTGCGGCCGGTCGTCTCCCTCGCCGTCAGCGGGGGCACCGGCATCAGCCGTCTGGAGAAACTGCTCGTCCATTCCGGCGCGGGGCGGCACCCCGATCGCGATCCGGTCCGAAAGCCTCTCGTCCGCCGACGACTTCACCTGTCCGGGCCTTGGCACGTGCCGCCGCCGGCATGCTCCTCGACGAGCCACTGCGCCGCGCCTTCGGAGTCCGTCGTCCGTCCGTTTTCGTACGTACCCTCGTCCACGGAGGCATGCCGTTACGGGCCCGCCGCATCCGTCGCAACCATGCCGCCCCCGACTACCGCCCCGTCCTGCCGCCCGCCGTACGCGACCTCGGGTGACGCGGGCCCCAGGCAGCACGCAGGCCACGGTGTCCGGCGAGGGCCGATGCCCAGTGCGCGCGAGGGGGAGGCTTGTGGCGGTCATGGGCGGACGTCCGAGCGTGGGGTCTCGATCTACCGGCGCGTGACACGCGCCTCCAGGCCCGCATCTGGTCCTCCATGTCGCACCAGGCCTGGCAGCGCGGGTACGGCAGTGAGGCCGTGCCGATCGCCCGGGCAGCGCTGGACCAGACGAGAGGGCGTCGTTGCGGGCAGTTGTCCGCGCTGCTGAACGTCCATCGTGCAGTCGACTCCGTTCCGGCGTAACCACCTTGCCACCCATGCAAGGCTCGGGCGAGCCCTTGCAGAAGCCGGAGCACTTGAGGAAGCCGTTGCGGCCGGAGACGAGGCTCTGGCGCTGCTGCCAGGGGTGAACAACGGCCGCATCAACACACGTTTGAAGGAGTTCCGCGACGTCCTGCTCGAACGCAACGAGCAGGAAGCTGACGGATTCTCGAACCGATACGAGGCGGTGGCCACGTGACCGTGGATCTCCTGACGACCAGCTACTACACCAGCGAGCTGCTGCCGGAGATCCGCGCCACCATCCTTGACGTCTACGCCGACGTGTACGCGGATGACATCGCCACCGATTCGTTCTTCTCCGTGGCGCGCTTCGAGGACCGGCTCACGAGCCACACAGCCGCCGGAGGCTGGGGCTGCGTCATCGCCAGCACGCCGGAGAAGAACTGCCCTTCCCCGACTCGCCGTTGTATGACGTGATACAGCGCGACCTGCACCGGGCATAAAGACGAGTGCCCCCGCCAAGGGCGGGGCTCCGGGGAGGCTGTGGTGCTGCGTTGCGCGCAACGCTGTCCGGAGAACGCTGACGCCCAGTAAGACGGTGTGGCCCATGCCTGCGGACCAAATTTCCAAGGGCACGAATCACGTCAACATTAAGGCCCGCGAGCGTGCTGACGTATCAGAGCAGTGGTGCTTGAGCAGAACAGGCCTTGGACGTGTTCCTCGTGCATGCCGTAGGTGCTCTTGGACGATACGGGCGGCGCCCACCGGCGCGGGTGAACTGGGACCTGTCTGCTGGGTGTGGGTTCATGGTGGACGGCGCGGATCGGGCCGATCGCCTTGGACTGGATGCGGTGTCGCCCCGATCGGGCTCGCGGCGCCGGACGATCTTTGTGCAGGATGCGTTGAGATCCGTTCATTTCCTGCACTGTCACGGTCAGCTTCGGGCGTGACAGGTCGCATTCTCTCCGGCCGCGCATGGCGTGGGGTTGGGGCGGCAGACTCTGTGGCTCATCCCTGCGCGGGCGGTGTGCGGGGCGGAAAGGGGGCGACCGTGGCCGTCGAGCAGCGACGGGTGGGAAATCTGCCGACAGCGCGGACGAGGATGGTGGGCCGCCGTGGTGAACTGGCAGAGATCGGGCGGCTGTTCGCGGGGCCGGCGCGGCTGGTGACCCTGACAGGAGTCGGCGGGGTGGGAAAGACCCGGCTCGCGCTGGAGTCCGCGACCACCCTGCAACCCCAATTCCGGGACGGGGCGTGGCTGGTGGAGCTGTCGCCGCTGCACGAGGCCAAGGCGCTGCCGTACGCCATTGCCGAGGCGCTGCCGCTGGTCGACCAGACCACCCGCCCGATGACCGACGTCCTGGCCGACTATCTGGCGCAGCGGGAGCTGCTGCTGGTGCTGGACACCTGCGAGCACCTGGCCGACGCCTGCGCGCTGACCGTCCAGGCGCTGATGCGGGCCGCGCCGGGCCTGCGGGTCCTGGCCACCAGCCGCCGTCGCCTGGGCGCGCCCGGTGAGGAGGTGTACACGGTCGAACCGCTGCCGGTCCCGGAGCTCGACGATCCCGCGGCACCGCGGGCGGATGCGGTGGTACTGCTGGCCGAGCGCGCCGCGCAGCGCGTGCCCGACGTCGCGGTCACCGGTGCCGGCCGGGCCGCGCTGATCGGCCTGGCCCGGCGCCTGGACGGCCTGCCGCTCGCCATCGAACTGGCCGCGGCGCGCCTGGGCGAGCTGTCGGTCGGGGAGTTGACCGAGCGGCTGGACGATCGGTTCACGGTCCTGGGGGAGACCGAGAAGGTGGTGCACGGCACCGAGCCTCCCTGGCACCAGGCGCTGCGGACTGCGATCGGCTGGAGCCACCAGCTGTGCAGCCCGGACGAACGGCTGCTGTGGGCGCGGCTGTCGGTGTTCGCCGGGACCTTCGATGGCGAGTCGGCCCGCCGGGTGTGCGCCGATGGCCATCTCCCCCAGCACCGCGTCGACGGGCTGCTGGCCGCGCTGGTGGAGAAGTCGATCCTGATCTGGCAGCCCACCGGGGGCGGGGAGCGGTACCGGATGCTGGACACCCTGCGTGAATACGGCGCCGGCTGGCTGCGCGGTCTGGGCGAGGAGGACGAGCTGCGCCGCCGTCACCGGGAGCACTATCGGGCGCTGGCCCTGCAGGCGGATGCCGCCTGGATGGGGCCTGACCAGGCAGCCTGGTACGAGCGGACGACCGCCGAGCACGCCAACTTCCGCGCCGCGCTGGACTTCTGCCTGGACGAGGGGAAGGACGGACAGACCGGGCTGGAGCTGGGCGGGGCGCTGTGGTTCTTCTGGCTGTGCTGCGGCTTCCTGCGGGAGGGACGCCACTACCTCGACCGGGCCCTGCAACGTGGCACGACAGCGGGTTCGGCCCGCAGCAAGGCGGTGTGGACCTGCGGCGCGATCGCGCTGGGGCAGGGGGACTACGACGTGGTCGCCCGGCTGGGGACGGAGTTCCGGGCCGACGCCGAGGCGGCGGCCGACCCCGCCATGTTGATCGCCGCCGCCCACCTCGAGGGCGGGCGCCTCGCGCTGACCGGACAGCCCGCCGAGGCCGCCAAGGTCTTCGATGCGGTGCCCTACATTGAAGAACATGGCGGCGGGTATGCCGGGGCGCGCTTCCTGGTGTGGACGCTGCGCGTGTTCGTCCACACCAACCTGGGGGAGTTCGCGGAGGCCGGCGCGGTGGCCGATGCCCTGCGCGCGGAGTGTGCCCAGCGCGGCGAGCGGTGGGCCCGGGCCTTCGCCGACTACGTGCACGGGCATGCGGCGTGCGGCCTGGGCCTGCTGGACGAGGCCGCCGCACACGCCCGAGCCGCCCTGGAGGGCAAGGCCCTGCTCCACGACAGCATCGGCATCGCCACGGCCCTCGACCTGTTGGCCTCGGTGGCCGCCGGCACCGGCCACGGGGAGCGGGCGGCCCGCCTCCTTGGCATCGGCCAGCAGACCTGGGACATCATCGGCCGGTCCCAGCTGGGTGTCCCCGAACTCCTTGCCGCCCGCGAAGCCTGTGAACGCCAGGCCCGCGAATCCGTCGGGGACGCTGCCTACGAGGCGGCGTTCCGCAGGGGCCTGGAGGACAGCAGCGACGCCGGCCTCACCTACGCCCTGCACCAGCACTGAGCCCGCGTATGAGCCGATCGCGCCGCTGCCGACGATGAGCGTCTGCGTCCCTGCCACGAGCAGGGGCGCCCCAGCACCTGGCCGCCACTGTCGCGCGTCGCTCGCGCGCACGTACGTACACGGGCACACCCTTGGCGGCCAGGAGCATCGCCGCAGCGGTCCACTCGGCGACCGCTTCTGTGGAGGCGCTCGTCTGGGTGACCGTCACACCGTGCGCCGCGAGTTGGGCCAGCGGCAGTTCCTTCACTCCGGCTGTGGGCCGGTGCCGTGCAGCGCTCAAGAGTTTCGCTGCGTGTCCTCCGCTGCTCATCCGCACGGGCAACATGCCGATGTCGCCTGGCAATTACGCGGCCGCACCGGTCGGGGACGTGGGGGACCGGAGGTCGACAGTTCCGTTCACGGCGCAGGGTGTGGCGGCCATGCTGGCCGTATGCGCAGGGCGAGGGCGGCCGTGGGGAGTTCGGTGTTCATGGTGCTTGCGCCGGGGACGGTGGGCGGAGTTGTGCCCTGGTGGGTGACGGGGTGGCAGGCCGGGCACTGGTGGCTGCCTGTCCGGGTGATGGGCGCCGTGGTTCTCCTGGCGGGCGCGGTGGTGCTGGGGCAGGCCTTCGTACGGTTCGTCGTGGAGGGGCTGGGGACTCCGGCGCCGGTCGCGCCCACCGAGCGGCTGGTGGTGGGAGGGCTGTACCGCCATGTGCGCAACCCCATGTACGTCGCGGTCACGGCATCGATCGGCGGGCAGGCACTGCTTCTCGGCCGGCCGGTTCTGCTTGCTTACGGGCTGCTCGCCGAAACGGTGATGTGGGCGTTCGCGCGGTGGTACGAGGAGCCGAAGCTGCTGGAGGCGTTCGGCGTGGAGTACGCGACGTACCGCCGGGCGGTACCGGGCTGGTGGCCGAGGCTGCGTCCCTGGCGGGGGGACGGTCCCGTGCCCACAACAGGGCTGCCTGCTCGCGCCCTCACGGGGCGCAGGCCTCGGCGATCGACAGGCTGTTCTCGTAGAGGTGGTGCCGGGTGATCCGGCCGTCCTCGACGGTGAGGCGCAGCGCGAACGGGCCCTCGAAGGGCTTTCCCGTCGCGCGTACGGTCCCCGACACGTGCCCCATCAGGACGGCGTCGGTGCCGTCGACGAGGAAGGTGTCGATGGAGGCGCGGGCGTCCTCGGGCACCGTGTGTTCCATCAACTCCGTGAACTGGGCGGCGCATTCGGCGGCGGTGGTCCGCGGACGGATCCACGGGACGGTGGGGTTGTCGGCGAGCAGCCAGTCGACCTCATCGGCGAAGAGTGCGACGAGCCGCCCGGTGTCCCCGGCGATGCGGGCGGCAAGGAACTCCTGCACGACGGCCCGGGTGGTCTCGGCGACGGAACTCGCGGTGGTGGCGGTGGACTTCACGGACATGGGCTCTCCTCGCGGCTGCGGCCGGACCCCGGCGGGCGTTTCCGCCGATGTGCTTGATCCTGCCGGGGGAGGGGGAGAGCGGTCGATTACTCCGGGGGTAATGAGCGGCGGATAGGGCGAGGGCCCGCCTTCTCCGGGCGGGGATGGGGAGGAAGGTGTCCGGATGGTCAGTCCTCATCGGACGGCGGCTGCTTGACCGGGCCGCCCTTGTGCGGTGAGGGGATGTAGCCCTGGGCGCCGTCGGGCAGTGCGGCTACGCACTCCGACGAGCAGGCGTTGACCAGCAGGGGCAAGACGTCGGTGGCCACGCGTAGCGAGATCCACACCTGGTGAAGTCCGCCCTGATCGATCGGCCGGTCGCAGACGCTGCAGCTGTGAAGGGCGGTGACGCCCCAGTGCCGGGGATCCAGATCTGCCGGATCGAGCTGGGCGACGGAGGCCCGGGACGGCTGGAGCTGTGGGAAGGGCGGTCGCAGCTTGTAGTTGCCGAACAGCGCGCGCGTGCTCACCGTGCTGCGTCGCAGCTTCCGGCACCGGGTTATTTCGTAAGGGAACCAGTGCAGCCGGTAGGAGGTGTAGGGGGTGAATTCCTCCAGGCTGGTCATGGCCCCGATGTCGGGCGGAATGCGGACCAGGTTGCTGCCGTAGAGCACCAGGTGCTTGACTGCGGTGAGTTGGGCGATGCTGGACGGCAGGGTGACGATCTGCCGCCGCTCTTCGGGGCTGAGTTCGGCCAGGGGGCGGAACTCTTCGCGCCCGTCGGCGACGGCCTCGTCGATCAGCTCCAACAAGCGCTGCCAGCCCGGGGCGGAGGTGTCCTGCCGTTCGGCGTGGAAACCGGGCCGGGTGCGCGGATGCGGCGTGGCCTCGTCGCAGCACGAGCAGATGTCACGGTGGGACCTGCGCCTTATCGAGATCGGGTCCGATGCGTCGCCCCAGCGGTTTGCGAAGAGCGTCTGCTCTGCCTCGTCGGTCATGGCGACACGTTACGGGGGCTGCCGCGGGCTTTTCCAGTGATGATCGGGACGGGAATCCCGATTCTCGGGCGCGGCATTCACGCACCGGCACCGCTGCCTTTCTGGGCGCCGTACTTGGCGAAGCGGGTCGCGATTTCCTTGACCACCACTGCGGTGTTTCCCGCGAGATAGGCCTGCCGCGGGGAGTCGTCGCTTCGGGTGAGCTGGACTACCGCGCCCTTGCGTCCGAGGCTGATGCCGCATCCGTAATAGCGCAGGGAGTACGGCTCGGGCCTGCGGCCGCTGACCAGGCGGGCCAGGGTGTTGACCGCGTGGGCGGCCTGCGGTCCGGCGCTTTGGCAGGCGAAACGAGCTCCGGGTACTGCCGCGCAATCGCCGACGGCGAAGATCCGTTCGTCGTTGACGCTGCGCAGGAACTCGTCCACGACCGCACGCCCCCGCGCATCGACCGCAAGACCGCTGCGCGCCGCGAGGTCGGGGACGTCCGCCACGATCGCCCATAGGGTCAGATCGGAGGCGAACGCCCCTCCCGAGCGAAGGCGCACCACGCCGTCGAACTTTCCCGCACCCGCGGCTACCTCCGTGACACCGTCGTCCACGATGTCGACCTTCAGCCGCTCCAGTACGGTGCGCACTTGCCTCCGCGCTCCGTGGGAGAAGGTCTCGGCGACCGACGACCCGACGAGCAGCACCCGGACATCCGGCCTGGCAGCGGCCACCTCGGACGCCGTCTCGATGCCCGTCGGACCGCCCCCGATGACGGTGACCGTGCTGCCCGCGGGAAGAGCGGCAAGCGCCACGCGAGCCTGTTCCGCCCCCTCCCACGTACCCACCGGGACCGTTCCCCGCATCGGCCGCACCGTGCTGCCCACGGCGAGGACGGCGTAGTCGAAGTCGAGGCTCAGGCCGTCTTCGAGTGTGACGGTGCTGTCACCGATCTTGTCGACGCTGCCGATGCGCGACGAGATCCCGTCGCTCAGCATCGACGCGAGGGGCGTGGCGACGGCGCCCGTCCCGGCGATCTGCTGGTGCAGCCGTACGCGCTCCACGAAGTCGGGGCGCGGGTTGAGCACCGTGATCTCGGCAGACTTCACCTGCTTGGCCAGCCGGTTCGCCGCGAGCACGCCCGCGTAGCCGGCGCCCACCACTACAACCTTCATGTCGGCCTCCTGTTGAGGTAACTGGTCGTACACAAGGCGCCGATGAGCCGATCTCTGTGACAGTCCAGCCGTGTGACGTGTGCCACCGTCGAGCGGCGGCCGTCAGCTCCGCGGTGGCGTGGCCCGTGTTCCACTCCTCCTCATTTCCGTTCCGAGGGCACAGGACGGTGGGTCCCGGCGCCTCGTGGGGTGACACGGTCGCGCACCCGGAGACAGGAGCCACCCACGGGGGACCACGCCGCAGGACACGGCGGGGGCACATGCGAGATCGGCCGCCGGGACGCCGCCACCGAGGCGTTCGTCGCCCATCGCAACCTGCTCTTCACGGTCGCCTACGAGATGCTCGGGTCGGCGGCCGATGCGGAGGACGTGCTCCAGGAGACCTCGGCTGCGGTGGGCGGACGTCGAGCTCGGCACGGTACGGGACCAGCGCGCGTATCTGATCCGGATCACCACCCGCCAGGTGCTCACCCGGATGCGACGCTCGGGCGGCGCAAGGAGCCGTACGTCGGCCCCTGGATGCCCGAGCCGCTGCGGACCGCGCCGGACGTGGCCGAGGACATCGAGCTCGCCGACAGCGTCTCGATGGCGATGCCGCTGGTGCTGGAGACGCTCACGCCGACCGAGCACACGTGGCACCCGTGGTGCATGCGATGCGTCGATCCGGCCGGTACGGCTTGGTGTCTTCACCGCCCGTGCCACGGCCGAGCCCCGCACGCCCGGCAGGCCTTCGGCGAGGTGAGGAATCGGGTGGCTTGAAGTGTGCGCGAAAAAGGCCCGTTTTGACCTTCAGGGAAGCAATAGGTATTTCATGGCGCCTTGTTGTGATGTACTGCACCTTCGCTTGATCATTTTGGGTCACTGCGTCCCGTACCAATGGAAAGTCCCTAGATGTCAAAAATACGTATAGCCCGGCCCCTTGCGGCACTGCTGGCCGGTGGGGCCCTCGCCGCCGCAGTTCTGACGGCTGAACAGCCCGGAGTCCCGGAACCCACCGTCCCGGTCGCGGACGTCGCTCCCACGACGCAGATGACGAACGTGACACTGACCGGCGCTACGGGCGAACCGCGGCCGGGTACGCAATCCGGCACCGCCAAGCACGGGATCGACGTACGGAAAAACACCCCCGAGACATTCCGGGCGATCAGCCTGTCCTGGCGCAAGGGAGCGCGCCTCGGCCACACGGCCAGTGCCAGCGCACGGTTCCACCGCAACGGTGCCTGGACCGCATGGCAGAACATCCCTCTCGGCAGCGACCAGGATTCCGACGAGGCCAAGCGCGCGGGATCCGGAGTCTTCTTCTCGGACACCTCCGACGGCGTGCAACTGCGTATGACCGCACAGAACGGCAAGCTCCCCGACGACCTCCGACTGTCCCTGATCAACCCGGACAAGAAGCCGGACACAGGGGAGAGCTCGGGCGCGCGGAATTCCGTACAGCGCGTGGCCATGAAGCCGGTGGCCGCCGCGAGTCCGGCCGAAACAGGCATCGGCGCCGCCGACCGCCTCAAGCCCACGGTCCACAGCCGGGCCGACTGGGGCGCGGACGAATCCAAGGCCGACCCTGGGCTCAAGGGCATGAGCACCGTACGGGCGATGGTGGTCCACCACACCGTCAACGGCAATGCCTACCGCCCGGAAGACGTGCCCGGCCTGATGCGCGCCATCTACGCGGACATGATCGACAACCAGAAGTACGGCGACTTCCCGTACCACTTCGTCGTCGACCGCTTCGGCGGAATCTGGGAGGGACGCCGTGGCAGCATCGCCGCGAACCCCTCCGCCGACCCCAAAGCGATCCTGGGCGGCCACGCCGCCGGATACAACACGGGAACTCTCGGCGTAGCGACCCTCGGCAACTTCGAGCCCACCGAACAGGGCGCCGCGAAGCCGGAGGAGCCCATGCTCGACGGCCTGCGGGACATCCTCGCCTGGAAGGGATCCCAGTACCAGCTGAACCCTGCCGGGAAAGCCACCCTGGACTTCCCCGGCCAGAAGCCGACGACCGTCGACGTCATCTCCGGACATCGCGACGTCTTCGCCACGCTCTGCCCGGGCGAGGACTTGTACGCATTGCTTCCTCAACTGCGTGAGCGGGTAGCCGAGCGCATCGAGCAGGCCCAGGAGCCGGGCAAGTAGGCGGAATTGATTCCCTGCGTCGGTACGCGTGAAGTTCGCCCGCCGAAGTGCAGCCGGGACCGGCAGTAGTGCATCGGCCGCGAGCGGGGTCTCCACGGGCTGACGGCACCGTCTCGCGTACCGAGAACACTCGCCCTCCCACTCCACGAGGAAATCCTTGATGTGGGATGACTGAACGTGGGGTTCGCGGACTGCCCGTGAGCCCCATATTCATGAGCCCGAGTTCCCCGTGCCCGGACGCGAGTTTCCCCCGTGCGGGCGGGTGAAATTCGGTCGCAATCGGGGGCCGGGCGCTGCTAGCTTGCGGCCGTGGATCTCTTCTCACGCTCGTGGACAGCGTTGCGCACAGCGGTCGCCGAACTCTCGGACGAGGACTTCGCGCGGCCGTCCGGCTGCACCGGCTGGCTCGTACGGGACCTGGTGTGCCACCTGATCATCGACGCCCAGGATGTCCTGATCACCCTCGTCACCCCCACCGAAGCAAAACCCACCCGGGATGCGGTGACCTACTGGAATGTCGCCGATACGCCGCCGACCGGCGACGATCCGCTCGACGCGCTGATCGTCCGGCTGGCCGCCGCGTATGAAGAGCCGCGGTTGCTCAAGTTCCATCTCGACGACGTCGGTTCCGCCGCCGGTCGCGCCGCCGGACTCGCCGACCCCACGGTGCGGGTGAGCACCCAGGACCAGGTGCTCACCACGGGCGACTACCTCGGTGCGTACGTCCTGGAATGGACGCTGCACCACCTCGACCTCATCGTGCATCTCCCGCACGCGGCACAACCGCCCGCCGAAGGCCTCGCCCGCACACGCGAACTGCTGGAGCAGATCGCCGGAGCGGCATTCCCTCCGTCCTTCTCCGACACGGACGCACTACTGATCGGCACCGGCCGGCGCGTACCGACCGAAGACGAGCGCGCAGCACTGGGCGAGCTGGCCACGAAACTCCCCCTCGTCCTGGGCTGACCGGCGGCCAGCCGCATTCTCGTCCGACGGAGGGAACCCTGCGGCGTGCGCATACCTTCAGCTTGTGTTTGTGCTAGTGCTCCCGCAGTTCTTTCCCGGTGGACACGCTGGTCGTCTCGCATTCGACGGTGAGCCCGGCCATGGCCAGCTCGTCCGCCGGGATGGCTGTCGGATCGAGGTCAGCGTCCACGGTGTTGCGTACCGCCTCCTGCAGAGCGCGCACCTGCTGTGGGTCGTTGACGGTGACCTGGTGACCTGGTGACCTGGTGACCTGGTGACCTGGTGACCTGGTGACCTGGTGACCTGGTGACCTGGTGA
>NZ_JBSIBZ010000087.1:0-40638 GCF_058245575.1 Streptomyces sp. UF-297
CCCCCCCCCCCCCCCCCCCCCCCCCGGCTCGTACGGCCGCTCTCGCCGCGGGCGGTTACCGAGGCGCGTCGCCGTCCGCCGCCTGCGCGGTTGTCATGCTCGGCGCCGATTCGAGGGTTGGGCCAACGCAGCCTCGGCGGCGGCGAGGATGCTGCCGAAGGAGCTGGTGATCATCCGCGGTGCGAGGTGCCGGGTGAGGAAGGCACCGACCAGCGGGGCGCGCATCTCCGCGCGGGTGGTCCAGTTCACCAGGGTGCCGCCGTCGACCTCGGTGAACGTCATACGGCCGAGTTCGTGCCGGGACGGCGGCAGGCTGCGCTCGACGACGTACTCGGTGGAGTACGGCGGGTCGTAGTGAGTGACGCGCTCCCGCAGCCAGCCGATCATCCAGAGGTGACTGCGCACCGCGCCGACACCGTAGGGCGCCGTCTCGCCGCGCCGGGTCAGCCGGCAGCGCAGTACCAGGGGCGAGCGCGTGTAGTTGGAGGTCGTGGTGAGCCAGGCGAACACCTCGTCGATGGGGGCGTTGATGGTGCGCTCGACGGTCATGGTTTCCATGGCAGATGCTCTCCTCGGTCCAGTGGGCGCACGGTCTCGGAGCGGTGCAGCTTGTCCGGGTTGCGAATGGCGTACAGGCCGGTGATCTGTCCGTCGTGGATCTCGAAGGCGAGCAGCCAGTCGAGTTCACCGTCGGTGATGCAGCGTGCCGCGGGCATGCCGTTGTAGGTGGCGTGCTCGATGTGGGTCGTCGCGTTGAAGGTAGTACGAGCCACGCCGAGGATGAACCGGGCGACCTCCTCGCGCCCGGTGATCGGGCGGCGGGCGGTGACCACTTTCCCGCCCCCGTCGGCGAGCTGTACGACATCGGGCGCCAACAGATCCATCAACGACTGGACTTCGCCGGTCGCCGTCGCGTGCAGGAAGCGCTGGACGATCTCTTGGCCGGCCTCGGAGTCGGGCTCGAAACGGCGACGGCGCGCATGGACGTGCCGACGCGCGCGGTGGGCGATCTGCCGGACACTGACCTCGGTCTTGCCGACCGAGGCGGCGATCTCGCCGTGGGAGTAGCCGAACACGTCGTGCAGCACGAACACCGCGCGCTCGGTGGGGTTCAGCGTCTCCAGGACGAGCATCATGGCCATCGACACCGACTCGGCCAGGATCGCGTCCTCGCTCACGTCGGGCGTGGTGCGGATGGGCTCGGGCAGCCAGGTGCCGACGTACTCCTCGCGCCGCGCCTTGACCGCGCGCAGGTGATTGAGGGCCTGCCGGGTCACCAGACGGACCAGGTAGGCGCGCGGATGCTCGACCGTGGACTGATCGACCGCGCTCCACCGCAGGTAGCTCTCCTGCAGTACGTCCTCGGCGTCGGCGGCGCTGCCCAGCATCTCGTACGCGATGGTGAACAGCAGCGGACGATGCTCGGTAAAGGCGTCCTCAGCCATGCTCCGCCCCCACCCCGACCATGCGTCGGCACCCTGTCATCACACCCGGCTCCTCTCTTCGGCTGCCCATCGGGACACTTCGGACCAGCGATCCGTGACAGTCCATCGTGGTGATTCAGTTCACAACTCAGGACAGTTGAAGCCCGGGCTTCGATCACGGCAGGTCAGAGGCATCAAAACATGCAGGTCAAGAGGCAGAGAGGCCCGGCCGCTCAGCGAAGCGTTCCGTGCCTCTGCCGAGCCTTCCGAGGCACCGCGCTGGATTCGCGCCGGCTCCCGAAGGGATCGATTTCCCCGGTTGAACAGCCGCTGCAGCAGTGCTGATTCCTGGTCTCACCCATGAGCATCCGGCGCGACTTTCGCCGTCGGCGATGTGGAGCGGGCCGGTCAGGAGGCGCCGGGGTTCCGTGATGACCCGCCGTTTCGCAAGGTGATCAAGGTAACTCGTCTCCCGTGGGCGGGAAGGGACGCCAAGCAGCGCGCTATGAGACGTTTTGAGTGGCAGGGGCGAGGACACGCCTCTCACGTGGAGCTGGACGAAAAGGGGTGCGGAGCGTGCGGACATGGAGCACGGCTGATATGAACATGGCGATGGAACTCGGCTTCAAGGTGGCGCGGCGGGGATACGACCCGGGGCAGGTCAACGCATACATCAGGAGCCAGTCCGAGGGGCAGCCGGCGGATCCGCCCTCGTTCGATCTGGTGAGGCGGGGCTATGACCGCGCACAGGTCGATGCGTACATCAAAGGCCTGCGGAGATAGCCGTGCATGCTGCCGGGCCCGTCGTATGCGCGGGCCCGGCAGAGGGTGCCGAGAGTTCGGCGCGGATCGTTACGGCCGGACGTCGACGGGCCTTTCGGTGCGCAGGTCGTTGACGAAGCCGTCCTTGACCACGCGCACCCAATAGGAGTGCGTGCGGACGTGCGCGGGGATGTCGGCGCTGCGTTCCAGCTTGCGGTCCATCGAGGTGGCGCCGCCCTGGACGTCCCGCTGGAACGTGTAGGGGTCCCACAGCCCGAGCTCGCTGATGTAGAACGGCTTGCGTTCCATCAGCATGACCTGGTCCGGACTGCCCTGTGTGGGCTCCCAGTTGACGCGGACGGTGCCCGCGTCGAGGCGGTCGACCGACTTGATCGCCGGCGCCTTCGGGATCACGGAGGAGGCGGCAGGCTTGAGGCCGTTGCTGCGGATCGTCCGCGGCACCCACTTCTCGTAGCCGTCCGGGTTGTCCAGCTTTCCCGTGACACGCAGCTCCGTGGGGGCCTGAGTCTGCCCGCCCGCGCATGCGTCGACCTGGGCGACCTTGTGCCAGCCGGAGGAGATCCTGACGTCGTCTTCCTTCTGGAGCTTCAGCTCGCGGGCTGTGCCGTTGAAGACCCCGCTCACGGAATAGACGTAGCGGGAGTCGTGGTCACGGACGACCTGGTAGCTGCACCGGTCCACGGCCGCGGCGCGCGCGTCGACCGCCGAACGGGGCGACGGCGCGGTGCCGGACGGTGCGGAGGCGGAGGTGAGAGTGGGGGCGGCGTCGGGGGTCGACGAAGTCGCGGTGGCGACGCCTGTACCTGCGGCAAGGGCTCCAAGACTCAGCGCGCACACGGCGATTCCGGCGGCGGTACGAGACGGCATGCATCCTCCGGTGGCATCTCACGGTTAACGATCAAGACCGGACGCTACCGGCAATGGATAGTCAATAGGAAGTCATGAACTGGCAAAGCGGCGGGTTTGCGTCAACTCCCTTCAATTGATGTCCGAGATGGGTCGGCGGCGATGGCTTTGGCAATGGCGAGGAGCCGCGCTGCCGGGGCGGCGCTCAGGCGCCGGTGCTGCTCGGTTAGCGGCAGGCGCGTGTGCGCCTGGCTCCCCGTGACCCACTGGATCGGTCACCCCCCGGCCCCTGCACCAGTTCCTGCCACTTTCAACACTGATGCGCTTTCCGGGAGTTGGCGGGACCCCACCCGTCCTGCTGCACAGCGGCCACATCCCGCCGGACGACCGGTCATCACGCCGGACGACCGGTCCTGTGATGCGCCGCGCCAGTGCCGGGGCACCGATTCGGGGGCGAGTTCCGCCTCGGACGGTACGACCGGCCCCACCAATGCCCGACGCTCCACCGCGGGATTGCGGCATCTCCGCGCACTACACGTCAGGGCTGAGCGAGGTCACGAGGTCGGAGGCGGCCAGCAGACGGACCGTCCTGGCATCCAGGCCGGACGAGTGCAGGGCGAACACCTCGGCCTGCCGGGGGAGTACGAGGTCGCCGCGCAGCAGGTACGCCAACTGGGCCTGGGCCGGGTCCGGGGCGGGCCCGCTGTCGGTGGCCGGAGTGCCGATCCGGCCGGCGAACGCCGCGGCGTCCTCTTCCTCGCGGCGCCGGTAGGCGCTCACCGACCCGTCGTGGTGACGTACCAGGACGGTGGCGGCGCGGGCAGCGGCCTGCCAGGTGGCCAGTTCGCCGAGGCCGACCCGGGCGCCGGAGGCGAACAGCCCCGTCAGACCACGGCCGAGGAGGGCCAGGTCCTCCGCGTGGCGGTGCACGGCGTGGTGGGTGCCGGTGACGCCCTTGACGACGTCGAGCCAGCGCATCGTACGGCCCGAGACGTCGAGCACCATCGGGACCGCGGCGCGCGCCCGGCCCGTCAGATCGAAGCGCTGCTCGACCTGGCGCGGATCGAACGCCGCTCCTTCGCTGCCGGGCCGGTCACGGA
Organism: Streptomyces sp. UF-297; assembly: GCF_058245575.1. Lineage (NCBI taxonomy): Bacteria > Bacillati > Actinomycetota > Actinomycetes > Kitasatosporales > Streptomycetaceae > Streptomyces > Streptomyces sp. UF-297. The sequence goes on from NZ_JBSIBZ010000087.1 coordinate 4,154, forward strand.
CCATGAGTCCGGCGAACGCTTCGTCGAGGTCCTCGAAGGCGACGTTGTTGAACGAGAAGACGACGGCCACTACGTACCGCACGCGTTTGGCGTTCAGCTTGTCCAGGTCGAGGTCGACGAATTCGGACGCGCCGCGCGGAGCCGGTGCGCTCGTCAGGTCGCCCGAGTGCACCGCGGCGTCCCGGCGGTAGCGCAGGTGGGTGTAGTCACAGGTGCCGATCTGCTGCCAGTCCGCGGTGAACATCGCCGTGGACAGGTCCAGGTCGGTGCGGCCGGAGGTCTCGCTCTCCATCCAGTGCAGGAACAGACGGATCGTCCTGCCCTCGGGGATCGCCAGTTCGCTGCCGCGCGGCAGCGTCACCAGGGAACGCGAGGCGGTCCGCTCCGCGAACGGAGCGACGACACCGTCCAGGGCAGCGTCGATGACCGCGACGCCCACCGGCGGCCGGGTGCCCGCACGGCGCAGGACCTCACCGGTCAGAACGGTCACCGCACGGTCGACGACGCCGGCCGGCAGCGGTGCGCGCTCGTCCGCCGTGATGTGTGCCTTCGCGTTGCCGCCCTTGGGGAAGAACACGCGGTCGTGTCCCGGGGCGGTACGGGTACGGATCTCGCCGAGCGTCGAGAGCAGCACCGGTGCGGACACCCGCGGCACGGCCTTCTCCAGCGCGGCCAGCACCGCCTCGCTGCTGCCCTGATCCGTGCCGTCCTGATTCGCGCCGTCCTGGTCCGTGCCGTCCTGGTCCGCCAGACGCAGCAAGTGGTCCAGGCGGCGCAGCAGTTCGCCGGGGCGCTGGGAGAGCAGCGTCACGGCGGTGGCAATGTCCGCTGCGGCGAGGGCGGTCTCGACCCGGCCGGGCCAGTGCGGCAGGCGGACCTTCTCACCGGAGACATCGGCGTTCGGCACCTGCTGTGCTGTTGCCCGCAGTTGTGCGGACAGGCTGTCGTCGGTGAGCCGGACCTCGCGCAGCGCTGCGACGGCGAGGGTTGCCCGCGGGTAGCGGTCGGCGTACTCGAAGGGGTGCAGCCGCTCGGCGGCGTGCTTCCACGCCATCTCATGGCGCCGCATGTCCTCGATGACCAGGGAGGGTTCGAGCCGGTCGAGTACGGACAGCAGAGCGCGGCGCAGCGGGCGCGGCACCTTGGTGAAACGCGGCACGGTGACCAGACCGGCGTCCCCGCCGGAGCGCACCACGAGCAGGCGCAGCACATCGGTCGCCGTATTCACCAGGCCGTCGGCGGCAGGGAGCGTCACGTCGTACGCCGCCGGGTCGGCGAGCAGCCACGCCAGGACACGCGCCTTGGTCTCACGGCCCGGGATGGTGCGCGGCAGCCAGGACAGGGCGGCACGGTCCCGGGTCTCCAGGAGGGTTTCGAGGTCGTCGGTGTCCTGCGGGCTCAGCGCGCCGGAGCGGGCCAGCAGGGTGTCCAGCTCACGCCCGGCATCGGCGGTACGGGTGGTGAGGTCGCCGCCGTACGTGAGAACCCTCAGCCGCTCCGGCAGGGCCCGGCCGGAGCGGGCGGGGGCGCGCGGCGGCTGCGGGCGCAGGAACGGTTCATCGGCGTCGAGGCGACGGTGGCACACCGGACAGGCGGAGAAGTCCGCACCGTCGAAGCAGGCGCGGCACACCAGGTGCGCGCACGGCGAGACGGCGTGCACGGTGCCGTCCGTACCGCACAGGACGCACGGCTGCTCCGGCGCCTGGAACAGGAGTGTCAGCACACGGTCGACATAGAAGGACAGGGTGTCGGTGGGCGTGCTGGCGGGGAAGTTACGGAAGAGCGGGGTGTGGTCGATGTCGGCGCCCAGGGCGTGGTCGATGTCCGCCAGCAGAGCGCGACCTTGGACGGCCAGCGCTCCGGCTTTGAGCGCGGCGAAGGCCTGCCGCAGCTCGGCCGCCAGCAGATAGCCGCGCTCCAGGAGATCGGCTTCCAGCAGTGAGACCCCGGCGAGGCCGTCCACCGTCGGTTGCGTGCCGGACGTGGTGGGGACGGGGAGGTAGACGGCTCCACGACGGGACAGCAGCACGGCGGTCAGGCTGCGGCGGCTGTCGGTACCGGTGGTGATGGTCGTGGTCGTCATGGCTGTTCCTCCCCTCCCCGGCGAAAGCGCCGGGGCCGACGCGGCACCGGCCGGTCGGGCCGGTGCCGCGCGAATTCCTTGAAAGCGAGCGCGAGGTGAGCCGGGTCATTTCCGTAAAGCGAGACTCGCAGCCATCTCAGCGCCGCACCGCGCCGAACGTATCAAGCCGACGAAGTCCGCTGCACCTGCGTTGTGTTGCCTCGGAGGAACGCGCTCACCTGCGCCAACGCCCCTTGAGGAACCGCCTTCCGGTGGTCAGCGCACACCAGCACTGATCCGAGGCTCAAGTAGGTGCGGGGCGGAAAGGGAACGCGCTCGTTTCAGTGAGAGGAAAGAGAAGGAAGCACGTTACGGAGCCGCCCCGCGTCGCACACATTAGCAACCATGAGATAGCCGGCGCGCCGGATTATTACTTCCGTTCAGCGGGGGCCAGTTCATAACCGGCCGCCTCGACCGCTTCGCGCACGGCCACGACGTCGAGAGCCCTGTCGCTGGTCACGGTGACCGTGTCGTGGTCGACGTCCATGGCCACGCCGGTGACGCTGGCCAGGCGCTCGAGTTCCTTGGTGACGAAGCCTGCGCAGTGCCCGCAGGCCATGCCTTTCACCGTGTACGTGCTCTCGGTCATGCCGATGACTCCAGGCGCCCGGTCTGCATCGTGTCGGGATCGGAATCGGGATCGAGGAATCTCTTACAGGCTGTCAAATTTGCAGGACCCGGAAGATTTAACAAGGTGTAAGAGTTGACTTCGCCTCAGGTTCCACGCCGTCGCGCCGACGCCCAGCGCAGCAGGGCACGCATCCTGGATGCCGCGCTCCGGCTGCTGAACACGCACCCCGACGCGAGCGTCGAAGGCACCCTTTCGCCGGACTGGCTGGTAGCCGTCACCGCCACACTCGGCCACGCCGCGAGCGACGAGGTCGAAGCGGGCCGTATGTCCGACACAGAGGCAGCGCACGCCCTCCGCACCAGCCTGTTCCGCGTGCTGGGTGCGGCCGCGCCCGCACCCCCCGCCCTGTAACCTGCGCCTTTGCAAAGGAAGCCCGCGCCCTGAGCGGGCCTGTCGAAGTCCGGCGCGCTTCCGGACCCCGTAAGGGGCGCGGGGCTGTGCCGATATGCGGCCGCAGGCGCGTCGGCTCAGGCCTCGAGCCGGGCCGCCAGTCCGTCGAGGACCCGGTCGAGTCCGTACGCGAAGTCGGCGTCGCGGATCTGCTGCGGGTGTACGTCCTGGCGGGCGGAGCTTCCCTCGCGCAGGCGCGGGTGTTCCTGCGAGGCGTCGTCGAAGGCTGCCCGCAGGTGGGCCACCCACTCCTGCTCGGTCATGCCGCTGCGGGCGATCTGCGAGAGGTAGGCGGCTTCGGAGGTCGCGATCCCGATGACGTACGCCATGAGCGTGCCCACGGCCTGGTCCTTCTCGTCCGTGGAGAAGCCCGCCGCCTCGAACTGCGCGAGCAGTCCCGACGTCGCCCGCATGGCGTTCGGGCCGATGTGGACGAGGCCCACCTGGCCCAGCTCGGGTGCGATCCAGGGGTGCCGCAGGGCCATCGCCCGCAGGTCGGCCGCGCTCCGGGCGACGGCCGCGCGCCACTGGGTGCGGTCGGTGGCGGCCGGTACCTCCAGCTCTCCGTAGATGTCGTCCACGACCAGCTCGATCAGCTCGTCCTTGTTGGACACGTGCCGGTAGAGGGAGGTGGCCGCCGCGTTCAGGCGCGTGCCGAGCTTGCGCATGCTGAGCGCCTCGACACCCTCCGCGTCCAGCAGCTCGATCGCCGCGGCCACGATCTGCTCGCGGGTCAGCTGCTCCCGCTGCGGGCGGCGCGGGCGGGTCCACACCGATGCGATCGGCTTCTCGTCGGCTGGCATGCGTCCCTCATCCCTGTTCGTCCCGTTGTTTCGCCCCCACGGTAGCGCACGCTGTACGCACCTTGCGTACAGCGTTCTCTCGTGCGTACAGTGTTCGCATCGAGAGAACGCCGTACGCATCGGGTGGGAGACTGGCATGTCGAAGAGCGTGAGCTGGGACGAGCGGGGCAACTGGGGCGCCAACGGCGAGTGGGGGACCCGGAATTCGGCGGGACGGAAGCTGGACCTCGCCCACTGGCAGGCCCGCCTCGACGAACTGCGCGCCCAGCACCACGTCCCGGGGGCGTCCCTCGCGCTCCTCGTCGACGGGACGGTGCATGAACTGGCCAGCGGCGTACTGCACCGCGGCACCGGCGTGGAGGCGACGACCGACTCGGTCTTCCAGATGGGCTCGATAGCCAAGATCTACACCGCCACCCTGATCATGCAGCTCGCCGAATCGGGCCAACTGGACCTGGACGCACCGGTCGTGGACGTACTGCCGGAGTTCTCGGTCGCCGACCCCGAGGCGACCAGGGCGATCACCACGCGCCGGTTGCTCAGCCACACCAGCGGCCTCACCTGCGACTTCACCCATGACAGCGGGCGCGGGGACGACTGCCTGGCGAAGTACGTCGAGGCCGCCAAGGACGTGGCGCTCGACTGCCCGCCCGGCGAGGCGATCTCGTACAGCAGCGTCGGCTACAACCTGCTCGGCCGGATCATCGAGGTGGTGACCGGCAAGGTCTGGGACGAGGCGCTCAAGGACCTGCTCCTGACCCCGCTCGGCCTCACGCACACCATGACGCTGCCCGAGGAGGCGCTGCGCTTCCGTGCGGCGATGAGCCACCTGGGCGAGCCGGGCCAGGACCCGGACCCGGCGCCGTCCTGGGACCTGATGCCGCGCTCGGCGGGCCCGTACGGCAGGGTCATCGCCACCGCCGGGGACCTCGCGCGGCTCGCGCGGATGCACCTCAACGGCGGTGTGGCGGAGGACGGGACCCGGGTGCTCTCCGAGGAGACGATCGCGCTGATGCAGCGGCGCGTGGTCGACTGCCCCGACAAGTGGACGGTCAGCTCGGACGGTTGGGGCCTGGGCTGGACCCTGTACGACTGGAACGGGGTCCGGGGCTACGGCCACGACGGCGCCTCCATCGGGCAGTACGGCTACCTGCGCGTGGTGCCGTCGGCGGGCGTCGCGGTCGCGCTGCTCACCAACGGCGGCGGTGCGCGTGAGGTGTACGCGGCGCTCTACCGCGAACTCCTCGCCGAGCTGGCCGACGTGACGATGCCGGAGCCTTTCGCCCCGGCGGCCCAGCCGCCCGTGGTCGACTTCGCGCCGCTCGTCGGCACCTACCGGCGCGCGGGCGTGGTCATCACCGTGACCGAGAAGGACGGTGCGGGGCACATGGTGTACGAGTTCGTCGACGGCATGAAGGACTTCTCCGAGCCTCTGCAGATCGAGCTGCTGCCGGTGACGGAGACGGTCTTCGCCGGTACGGGGGTGGGCGCGGCGTTCAGCGAGGACTACATGCCCGTGGTCTTCGCCACGCTGCGGGACGGCACGGGGTGCGTGTACGTCGGGATGCGCTGCGGGCCCAAGGTCGCGTAGCGCAGAGCCCGGATTCACGGGACCCCGGGGGCGCTGTCCCCGGGGTCCCGTTGCGGCGCATCGGAGGTCTGCGGGCGAGCGGCGGATGTGCGGCAGGGCCTTCTGTGCAGTCCCTAGGAGCGGCCCACGTGACCCCGCAGCTTCGTCGAACGGCCGCTCAGGCGACGGCGGTTGGGGCGGTGGTCCTGGTCAGGCGCAGGGCGGCGAGGGCGAGCAGGGCTGCGGCGGTCATGCCCGCGAACATCGGGACGGCGGTGTGCTCCCCGCCGAGGCCGACCAGCGGAGCGGCCAGCGCGCTCAGCAGGCTCTGGGCGGTGCCGAGTACGGCGGAGCCGGTGCCGGCGGCCTGCGGGACACGCTCCAGGGCGAGCGCGGCCGCATTGATGCTGACCGGACTGATGCCGACGAACGCGGCGTAGAGCAGGACCAGAACCACGGCCAGGTTGAGCCGGTCGGCCAGGGCGAGGGCGCACAGGGCGGCGGAGCAGACCAGCATCACGCCCAGGCCGGTGCGCAGCAGCGAGGCAGGGCTGAAGCGGCCGACGAGCTTGGTGACGGCGATACCGGCCAGGACGCTGACGATGCCGACGGAGGCGAAGGCGGCCGAGGTCTGGCCGACGCTCAGGCCCAGGAGGTTCTGGAAGAGGAAGGAGGCGCCGCCCAGGTAGCAGAAGAGGACGGCCAGGGCCATGCCGAAGCAGAGCGTATGGCCGAGATAGGAGCGGTTGCCCAGGACTTCGCGTACGGCGCGTGCGGTGTCCGCGATACCGTCGCGGTGGCGGCGCTCGGGCGGCAGGCTCTCGGGGACGGCGACGACCGCGGCGACCAGGGCCAGGAGCGAGGCGGCCGACAGCGCCCAGAAGACGGCACGCCAGTCGGCGGCTTCGATGACGGCGCCGCCCACGACGGGCGCGATGACCGGTGCGATGCCCATGAGGGTCATCAGGACGCCGAGGAGCTTCGCCGCTTTGTCGCCCTTGGCGACGTCGGAGATGACGGCACGGCCGATGACCACGCCCGCGGCTCCGCTGAAGCCCTGGAAGAACCGGAGTACGGTCAGCCAGCCCAGCGAAGGGGCGAGCGCGCACAGGCCGGTGGCTATCACACAGGCGGTCCCGCCGATCAGGATCGGGGCGCGGCGCCCGAAGCGGTCGGAGAGCGGGCCGAGGAGCAACTGGCCCAGGCCCATGCCGATCAGGAAGGCCGTGAGCGTGAGCTGGACGCCTGAGGCGTCGGTGTGCAGATCACTCGTCATCTGCGGGAAGGCGGGCAAGTACATGTCCGTGGCCAGGGGCATCACGAACGCGAGCAGCACCAGGGCCGCTGTCATCACAGGCATCCAAGAACTCCGTACGAAAGAGCAGATCGGGCAGCAGCCGTATGGCCCGGTGACCGCCCAGGGACGGGAGCTGTTGCCCGGGCCCGTGATCTGTCGCTGTTGCCGGTCTTGACCGTAGGAAGCGGCCTGTACTGCCGCGTCGGTCCGGAGACCGGAACGACATGCTCCGAATGTCCTAGGCGAGATGACGCAGGACGGTTGGTCCTCACGCGCGCTCAGGTCGGAACGGGTTCTGTACCGGTGCGCCCGGAAGAGTTCAGCGCCTCGCTGCGGGTCGGCCGCATGCGTGGCCGCTGTCGGATGCTGAGGCGATGTCCAGGAGGGGGTCCCCGTTCTCAGGGGTGCCGAAGACGAAGATCACTCCTGACGGGGTGGTGCGGATCGCGCACTGGTCCTCGAAGGTCAGGGGCGCGAAGGTTTCCCACCGGCAGTCGGCGGCCGCCAGTGCGTCGAGGACGCGGGCGTAGGTCGGTTCTCCGGTGAACGACTGCGTACGGCCCGGCTCCAGCGCAGGCATCTCCAGCGTGGCCGTGCCGGTCTGGAGGTGGACCGCTTCGATCCGTCGGCAAAAAGACTGGCAGGTGCCGATCTCCAGACCGCCGTACGCGTACAGGTACGGACGGCCGTCACTGCCGAGCGACGAGCCCTCCGCCCACGGCGGCCCCAGCACCTCGATCACCTCGTCCAACTGGACGCCGCAACGCACGGGACCGATACCGCCGGTGCGCGCGAAGTCGGCGAGAACTTCCATGATGGACATCCGGCGGATCCTGCCACAGGGCTGTCCGCTTGATCCAGCGGATTGGTCGAGGCGCTGCGAGGGCGAGCGTGTGCCCCTCGACGGGGACTGCCGGTTCTGGCGTGGGCTGTCAGTCGCCACGCAGCCGTACGAAGCGCGCGGTGCGGTGTCGTTCGGTGCCGACCCGGAGTTCGACGCGCAGGGTGGTGTCGGGCTGTACGGGGTGGAGAGGGCCGGCGTCGGGGTCGAGGACTGGTGTGCCGAGGTGTCCGTCCAGGGCGGCGGCGAGTTGGCGGGCGTGGGCGGGGGAGAGCTGGGGGGAGGTCACGGCGCGGGTGCCGTCGTCGAGTTCGACGAGCAGGGCGTGCGGGCGGCGGGGGGTGCCGGTGATGCCCAGGAGGCGGGCGTCGGTGGTGTCGCTGTGGCGGATCTTGAGCCAGCCGGCGCGGGGGGAGTAGGGCGTGGCCAGGCCCTTGCAGACCAGGCCCTCCACGCCGACGGAGGTGAGGGTGTCGTACCAGATGAGGGCCTGGTCGCGGTCGAGGGTGGCCATGACGGGCTGGATGGGCGGGCCGATGCCGTCGAGCCGGTCGAGCAGGTACTGCCAGCGGTGGGAGAGCGGATGGGTGCGCACGTCCTGGCCGGGCAGGGCCAGGACGTCGAAGGCGGCGTAGGTCAGCGGGACGCGGTCGCGGGCGCGGGCGGCCGGCAGGCGCAGCAGTTGCGAGAAGACGAGACGGCCGTCGGTCCAGGCGCAGATTTCGCCGTCCAGGACCAGGCCGGCCGGGAGTTGGGCGATGGCCTGGGCCAGGGAGGGGAATTCGGGGGCGAGGTCGCGGCCGGAGCGGGACTGCAGGACGGGGTTGCGGCCGTAGCCGAGGGCGAAGGCGATGGCGCGGAAGCCGTCCAGCTTCACGGAGTACTGGACCCCGCCGGGCAGGGCGTCGGCGGCCGGGATGGTGCCGGTCCGTTGGGGCCGCACCACGTCCACGGGCGGGTCCAGCACCACCTTGGGCCGGGCCGGCGTCGGCGGTGTGCCGGGTGCGGCGCTGCGGCGCGGTCGCTGCGGGGAGGCCGCCGGTGGCGGGGTGTCGGGAAGGGGGCGGGCGTTGTGGGGGTCCAGGAGCGGGGCGAGCAGGTCGCCGTCCTCCTCGACGCGGGCGGGCACGTCGTCCAGGGTGAAGCGCAGGTGCCCGGGCTCGAAGGCGGCTTCGACCTCGTCCCAGCTCAGCGGCGTGGAGACGGTGGGCTCCTCGCGCAGGCGCAGGGTGTACGGGGCCGCGGTGGTCTTCTTCGGCGAGTTCTGGGACCAGTCGATGAAGACCTTGCCGACGCGCTGGGCCTTGGCCATGGTCGTCACCACCCGCTCGGGCTGCCGGGCGGCGAGGTCGGCGGCGATGGCCTTGGCGTAGGCGGTGGCCGCCTCGGGGGCGGTGGGCTCCAGTGGTACGTACAGGTGCAGGCCCTTGGAGCCGCTGGTCTTGACCCAGGCGGTGAGCTGGTCCTGGGCGAGGCGTTCGCGCAGGCGCAGCGCCACGAAGCAGCAGTCGACCACGGTCCGGCCCTCGCCCGGGTCCAGGTCCAGGACCAGGCGGTCCACGGTCTCCGGGGCCTGGGTCGTCCACTGGGGGACGTGGATCTCCAGGCAGCCGAGGTTGGCGGCCCACAGCAGGCTCGGCAGGTCCTGGAGCAGCACCTGCTCGGCGTCGGTGCCGCTCTTGCGGGGTACGGAGGCGCGCTGCACCCACTGCGGTGTCCCGGCCGGTGGGGCCTTGGCGAACCACTGCTGTCCGTCCACGCCCTCGGGGGCGCGGAGGAAGGAGGCCGGGCGGTTGTGGACGTGGGGGAGCAGGGCGGGGGCGATGAGCGTGCAGTAGCGGATGACCTCGGCTTTTGTGGTGCCGGTGGCCGGATAAAGGACACGCTCCAGATGGGTCAGGCGGACTGGGCGGCCCTCGATCTCCATCGTCGGCATATCATGAAGAATCCCACATTTAGGACATGGCTATGCGATCTACATGGTCCGGCGCCCTGGGCTTCGGCCTCGTGTCCATCCCGGTCAAGATGGGCAAGGCCGTCGAGGACAAGAGCGTCTCCTTCCGGCAGGTCCATGCCGAGGACGGCGGCCGCGTCAAGTACGTCAAGGTCTGCGCCGAGGACGGCAAGGAACTCGTCTCCGGCGAGATCATCAAGGCGTACGAGGCCGATCCCGACACCCTCGTGCCCCTGGAGGACTCCGAGCTTCGGGCCCTGCCGCTGCCCACCGAGAAGACCATGGAGATCTCGGGGATGATCGCCGTGGCGGCCATCGACGAGCTGCAGCTGGGCGACCCGTACTACCTGGCGCCCAGCAACGCGGTCGCCAACAAGCCGTACGTCCTGCTGCGCGAGGCCCTCGCCCGCTCGGGGCGGGCGGCGGTGGGCAAGTTCGCCGCCCGCGGCCGCGAGCGCCTCGTGGTGATCCATCCGCATGGCGAGGTGCTGCTGGCCCGTGTGCTGCACTGGCCCGATGAGATCCGTTCCGCCGACGGCATCGCCCCCTCCGGCCGTATCAAGATCACCGAGGAGGAGCTGGACCGGGCGGACGACCTCATCCAGGCCATGGGCGAGGCCGACCTGGACAGCTACCACGACGAGTACCGCGAGGCCCTCGAGCAGCTGGTGGCCGCCAAGCTGCAATCCGGCGGCGTACCCCGGGCCGAGGACGGGACGGCGGAGCCGGCACCGGTGATCGACCTGCTCGCCGCCCTGGAAGCCAGCATCGAGGCCACCGGCCGCCGTACCGGTACCAGGACCGGGGCGAAGAAGACCGCCAAGCGCACCCCGAAGAAGACCGCCAGCGCCACCACCGGCCACGGCGCCCGCAAATCCACCGCCAAGCGGCACCTCGCCGCCGTCCCGGAAAGCTCCGGCTCGGGCAAATCCACCGGCACGAAGAAGTCCACCGCCACCACGGCCAAGAAGACCTCGGCCGCAAAGACGGCGTCCAAGAAAACCACGGCGAAGAAGACCACCGCGAAGAAGCCGACCGGCACCAAGAGTGCCGCCAGGAAGACGGGCTGAGGCGGGCCGGAACCGGATCCCGGTCCATGCGGACGGCAGCCGCCGTCAGGACGACGGGAGGTCACGGACGCTGACGTCTGCGCACAGGCCGACGCAGGGCATACCTGATGCGCCACCACAGTCTTCGCACACGAGGTGTACCGGTGGAGTAGTCGGCCTGTGCCCACCCGCTGCGTACGCGGCGTCCGATGGGGCGGCCCTCGCGCGGATAGCGCTCATCTGCTTTTCCGGCCATGAGCCCTCCTCCAGAGCGTGAGACCCACAGCTCGCCATCGTTCCACCGGCCGGGGCGCATCAGCCCGCCGGTGCCGGCCGGGGCTGTGGGATCGTGGTGGGGTGACGTCGTTGGAGGATCTTGTTCGGTTGCGGCGGGCCCGGGACCTGATGGATCGGGAGTATGCGGAGCCGCTCGATGTGCCTGCGCTGGCGCGGGCTGCGCTGATGTCGCCGGGGCATTTCTCGCGCAGCTTTCGCGCCGCGTACGGGGAGACGCCGTACAGCTACCTGATGACGCGGCGGATCGAGCGGGCCAAGGCGCTGCTGCGGCGGGGGGACCTGACGGTGACGGAGGTCTGCTTCGCGGTGGGCTGTACGTCGCTGGGATCGTTCAGCTCGCGGTTCACCGAGCTGGTGGGGGAGAGCCCGAGCGCGTACCGGGCCCGCAGCCACGACGAGGGCGCCGCCATCCCGGCCTGCGTCGCCAAGGTCTATACGCGACCGGTCAGGAATGGAGAAGCGAAACCCGAGGCCCGCCCATAGCGTGGAACGCATGGACATCAAGCTTTCAAGTTGCTTCATCGCCGTCGACGACCACGACAAGGCGCTCGCCTTCTACCGGGACGCTCTCGGGCTGGAAGTGCGCAACGACGTCAGTTTCGAGGGGATGCGCTGGGTGACCGTCGGCCCGCCGTCGCAGCCCGACGTGAACATCGTCCTCGAACCGCCCCTCGCCGACCCGAACGCCTCGCCCGCCGACCGGCAGGTCATGGCGGAACTCCTTGCCAAGGGCCTGCTGCGCGGCGTCATCTTCCAGACCGACGACGTCGACGCGACCTTCGAGCGCATCCGGGCCGCGGGCGGCGAGGTGCTGCAGGAGCCGGTCGACCAGCCGTACGGCGTCCGCGACTGCGCCTTCCGCGACCCCTCGGGCAACATGCTGCGCTTCAACCAGCCCCGCGGGCAGTGAGCTCCGGTTCCGCACGGTCCGAAGCGGCCTACGCGCGCCGATCGCGTAGGCCGCGGATCTTTGCCGCGAGCGTGCGGGCGAAGCGGATGAAGTGGACGTAGAAGAACGAGAACCAGAACTGCGCACTGTTCGAAACTGATTAGATCGGCCAGGCGACGTCGACGGAGGCCGCGCGGGCGGCTCCGCGGAACAGATGGAGACACCATGAGTACGGCCAAGAGGAATTCCACGCACTCGCCTGCGCCGCACGCTGCTGACAGCCACGACCTGATCCGCGTGCACGGCGCACGCGAGAACAACCTCAAGGACGTCGACATCGAGATTCCCAAGCGGCGCCTGACGGTGTTCACGGGAGTCTCCGGTTCAGGCAAGAGCTCCCTGGTGTTCGACACGATCGCCGCCGAGTCGCAGCGCCTGATCAACGAGACCTACAGCGCCTTCGTGCAGGGCTTCATGCCGAACCTGGCGCGGCCGGAGGTCGACGTACTCGACGGCCTCACCACCGTGATCACCGTCGACCAGCAGCGGATGGGCTCCGACCCGCGCTCCACCGTCGGCACCGCCACCGACGCCCACGCGATGCTGCGCATCCTCTTCAGCCGGCTCGGCAAGCCGCACATCGGTCCGCCCAGCGCGTTCTCCTTCAACACCGCCTCGGTCCGGGGCAGCGGTGCGATCACCGTCGGTACGAAGAAGGCGGTGAAGGCGACCTACGAGCGCACCGGCGGCATGTGCACGCGCTGCGAGGGCCGGGGCAAGGTCTCCGACATCGACCTCACCCAGCTCTACGACGACTCCAAGTCGATCGCCGAAGGCGCGTTCACCATCCCCGGCTGGAAGTCGGACAACGTCTGGACCGTGGGGATCTACGCCGAGTCGGGCTTCCTCGACCCGAACAAGCCGATCCGCAAGTTCACCAAGAAGGAGATGCAGGACTTCCTCTACCGCGAGCCGACCAAGGTGAAGGTCAACGGCGTCAACCTCACCTACGAGGGGCTGATCCCCAAGATCCAGAAGTCGTTCCTGTCCAAGGACAAGGAGGCGATGCAGCCGCACATCCGGGCGTTCGTGGAGCGCGCGGTCACCTTCACCACCTGCCCCGAATGCGACGGCAGCCGGCTCAGTGAGGGCGCCAGGTCCTCGAAGATCAAGAAGATCAGCATCGCCGACGCCTGCGCGATGGAGATCCGCGACCTGGCCGAGTGGGTCCGCGGACTCAAGGAGCCGTCGGTGGCTCCGCTGCTCACCGCACTGCAGCAGACCCTCGACTCGTTCGTGGAGATCGGCCTCGGCTACCTCGCGCTCGACCGCCCGTCGGGCACGCTCTCGGGCGGCGAGGCGCAGCGCGTCAAGATGGTCCGCCACCTCGGCTCCGCGCTCACCGATGTCACGTACGTCTTCGACGAGCCCACCACGGGCCTGCACCCGCACGACATCCAGCGGATGAACGACCTGCTGCTACGGCTGCGGGACAAGGGCAACACGGTGCTCGTGGTGGAGCACAAGCCGCAGACCATCGCGATCGCCGACCATGTCGTCGACCTCGGCCCGGGCGCCGGTACGGCGGGCGGCACCGTCTGTTTCGAGGGCACCGTGGAGGGGCTGCGGTCCGGCGACAGCGTCACCGGCCGCCATCTGGACGACCGGGCGGCCGTCAAGGAGTCCGTGCGCAAGCCCGCCGGCGCCCTGGAGATCCGCGGCGCGGCGGCGCACAACCTGCAGGACGTGGACGTCGACATCCCGCTCGGGGTGCTGACCGTGGTCACCGGGGTCGCCGGATCCGGCAAGAGTTCGCTGGTGCACGGATCGGTCCCGGCCGATGCGGGAGTGGTCTCGGTCGACCAGAGCCCGATCCGCGGCTCGCGGCGCAGCAACCCGGCGACGTACACCGGACTGCTCGAACCGGTCCGCAAGGCGTTCGCGAAGGCCAACGGCGTCAAGCCGGCGCTGTTCAGCGCCAACTCCGAGGGCGCGTGCCCCACTTGTAACGGCGCCGGCGTCATCTACACCGACCTGGCGATGATGGCCGGTGTCGCCACGCAGTGCGAGGACTGCGAGGGCAAGCGGTTCCAGGCGTCGGTCCTGGAGTACCGCTTGGGCGGGCGCGACATCAGCGAGGTGCTCGCGATGTCGGTGGAGGAGGCCGAGGAGTTCTTCGCCGACGGCGAGGCGCGCACGCCCGCCGCACACAAGATCCTCACCCGGCTCTGCGCCGTCGGGCTCGGCTATCTCAGCCTCGGCCAGCCGCTGACCACGCTGTCCGGCGGCGAGCGGCAGCGGCTCAAACTCGCCACGCACATGGCGGAGAAGGGCGGCCTGTACGTCCTCGACGAGCCGACCACCGGTCTTCACCTCGCCGACGTCGAGCAGCTGCTCGGTCTGCTCGACCAGCTCGTCGACTCCGGCAAGTCGGTGGTCGTCGTCGAGCACCACCCGGCAGTCATGGCACACGCCGACTGGATCATCGACCTCGGCCCCGGCGCCGGCCACGACGGCGGCAAGGTCGTCTTCGAGGGCACCCCCGCCGACCTCGTTGTCGCCCGCTCCACCCTCACCGGCGAGCATCTCGCGCAGTACGTCGGCAAGTGACCGAGGCCCTGGCGGCCACCGCGGGGCGAGTTCTCGTATCGCAGAGGACTCGCCCCGCGTGCTGTCCGCCGACGACGGCGGGTTCAGGAGACCGGATGTCCGGCCGAGCGTGAGCGCCGGTGGGCGGCGACCCGCTCGCGGGTTGCGCAGCGGCGCGAGCAGTAGCGGCGCTCCGGGCCGCTGCCCTGGGTGATGAAGACGTCGTGGCAGCTGGAGGACGCGCAGATTCTGCCGGGCGGCTGCTGGCGGTCCCAGACGAGGACGGGAGTCTTGCGAGGAGCGTGCGATGCCGAGTCGATCAGGAGCGGGGAGTCCGGAGGGCGGCGAGTGAGGCCATGCCGCTCACGAGTTCCATCGTGCTGCTCGGCGCGGACGGCACTCCCGCATCCGCGTACGCGCCCGCAACAGCGGTGAACAGCCGCTCGGGGTGGGCCAGTTCACCGGCGAACTCGGCGTGTACGCGCTGGGCGGCGTGCTCCAGCGGCACATCGGCCGTGGCGTGGGCCTGCGCCGCCTCGGCGATCTGGACCAGGTAGGTGCGGAAGGCGTGCACGCCGTCGCGGTCCATGATGTCGCCGTGGCCGGGCACGAAGGTGTGCGCGCCGGTGTCCAGCAGCGTGTCGACGGACCGTATGCACTGGGCCAGCGACCCGGACCACACGATCATGTGGCCGCCGTCGAAGAGGCAGTCCCCGGCGAACACGGTGCCGTCGCCGGGGACATGGACCGCGACATCCCCCGCGCTGTGACCGGGACCGAGATCGATCAGCTCCACCGCCACCGAGCCGACCGTGACCTCCTCGCGGCCGGTGAAGGTCCGCGTGGGCGCCACCACCTGCACACCGGAGAAGTCGAAGCGGCCGAAGTGCTCCACCACGTACGAGGTGACCGCGTCGGCCGCCGCCGAGCGGGAGAGCGCGGTCAGCTGCTCGGGGCTCATCTCCATGCACTGGTGCTCGGCGGAAGCGGCCGAGGTGATGATGTCCGCACCGTCCACGAGCTGGTGTCCCCAGGTGTGGTCGCCGTTCTGGTGCGTGCTGACCACCGTTTCGATCACCGTGCCGGGAAGCGCGGCGGCCACCGCGTCCAACAGCTTGCGCGTGGCGCCCAAGGTGAACTGCGTGTCCACGAGCAGCGCCTGGCCCTCGGAGGCGACCAGACCGCTGTTGCTGAACCCCCATTGCGTACGGTCGGTGCGGTCCTGGACCCAGGCCCAGGTGGCAGCGGACAGCGGGCGCAGGGCGGGAGACGTCACGGGGTTCCTGTTCTGTCGAGAGGCACGGCACAGTGGCAGGCCGTGCGGGCAGGAACATCATAGGAAACGGTGCATTTGTCATGGCCCGCCGGGCGGGCGGAATCTTTCCCTCGCAGCGCCGGTGTCCATTTTCGACAGGTGCGGCTCCGTTATCGACCTCGTTCGGTGCAGGCCCGCCGGAGAGCATGAAGGCATGAACGCCAAGCAGCCGCGAGGGCGTGCGCATCGCGCCTGATCCTCCTGCTGTCCTTCCCGTACGTCCGAGGAGTCCGTCATGCTCTCCACGCCGACAAGACCCGCCGTGCGACGGCGTCCCGCCGCTCCCCCTGAGTCCGGTGAGCACCCCGAAGGACTCCTCGGCGGGCGCGGTGAGTTGGTCTTCGCCGGGCTGGCCACCGTCACCTTCTTCACCGGCCTGGCGCTGAGCCTGTCCTCAACCGGGCCCCGTGCGCTCGCGCTCGGGTTCTTCATCGCCACGTACTTCTTCGGCGGGTTCTTCACCCTGCGCGAGGCGATCGGCTCCGTGCGCGCCCGGCGCTTCGAGGTCGACTTTCTGATGCTGGTGGCCGCCGCGGGTGCGGCGTCGCTGGGCAAGTGGGAGGAGGGCGCGGTCCTGCTGTTCCTCTTCAGCGTCGGGCATGCGCTGGAGTCGTACGCGATGGGGCGCGCCCGCCGCTCGATCGAGGCGCTGGCCTCGCTCACCCCGAAGACCGCCCTGCTGCTGCGCGACGGCGAGCGCGTGGAGGTGCCGGTCGAGGCGCTGACCGTGGGCGACACGGTGCTGGTCAAGCCGCACACGCGCTTTCCCGCCGACGGTTTCGTACGCGAGGGCGTCAGCGATGTCGATCAGGCGCCGGTCACCGGCGAGAGCGTGCCCGTGGACAAGCGGCCCGTCGACGACCCGGTCGCCGCGCTGCGCAACCCGCGCACCGTGGGTGACGACAGCCGGGTCTTCGCGGGCACGGTCAACGGCGCGGGTGCGCTGGAGGTGACCGTGACCAGCCGCGCCGCCGACAACACCCTAGCCCGGGTGGTGGAGTTGGTGCGCGGCGCCGAGTCGCAGCAGTCGCCCACCCAGGCCTTCACGGCGCGCTTCCAGCGGTTCTTCGTGCCCGGTGTGCTGGTCCTGGTGGCGGTGCTGCTGCTGGCCGGGCCGGTGATCGACGAGCCGTTCTCGGCGACCTTCTACCGGGCGATGGCGGTGCTGGTCGCGGCCAGCCCGTGCGCCTTGGCGATCGCGACACCCGCTGCCGTGCTCAGCGCGGTCGCCCGTGCCGCCCGCAGCGGGGTCCTGGTCAAGGGCGGCGGCCCGCTGGAGAACCTGGGCCGGCTCACCGCGTTCGCGTTCGACAAGACCGGCACCCTCACCCAGGGGCGCCCGCGGCTGACCGATGTCGTCCCCGCGCCCGGCGCCACGGAGCGGGAGCTGCTGGCCACGGCGGTGGCGGTGGAGCGCCTCAGCGACCACCCGCTGGCGCTGGCGGTGGTACGGGATGCGACGGCCCGCCTCGATGACGGGGAAGGCGCTGCCGTTGCGGAGGCCCGGGAGCTGCACGCGCTGGTCGGGCGGGGGCTGGCGGCCCGGATCGGCGAGGAGCCGGTGTGGGTCGGCAGCGCCGCCCTCTTCGAGGAGCTGGCGGGCCCGGCGCCGGAGCGCCAACTCCTGGACACCGTACGCATTTTGGAGGAAGACGGCCGGACCGTCATGGTCGTACGGCGCGGCGGACGCTACCTCGGCGCGCTCGGCGTCATGGACACCCCGCGCCCCGACGCCGCCCTGGTCGTCGCCGAGCTGCGCGCCCTCGGCATCCGGCGCACCGTACTGCTCTCCGGCGACAACCAGGCCGTGGCCACCGCCGTCGGACGGCAGGTGGGCGTGGACGAGGCGCGCGGGCAGCTGCTGCCGCAGGACAAGGTGCGAGCGGTGACCGACCTCGGCGCCGGTAGGGGCAAGGTCGCCATGGTCGGCGACGGCGTCAACGACGCCCCGGCGATGGCGAACGCCGGCGTCGGCATCGCGATGGGCGCGGCCGGCTCCGCCGTCGCCCTGGAGACCGCCGACATCGCCCTGATGTCCGATCGGCTCGACCGGATCCCGCTGGCCACCGGGCTGAGCCGCAAGGCCTCCCGCATCATCAAGCAGAACCTGTATCTCAGCCTGGGCATCGTCGCCGTCCTCATCCCCGCCACCCTGCTCGGCCTGGGCATCGGCCCCGCCGTACTGGTCCACGAAGGCTCCACGCTGATCGTCGTGGCCAACGCACTGCGGCTGCTGGGCTACCGGCCGCGCGCCACGCCCAGCCCCGCGCGGAAGTCGCCCGGCGACTGACCGGCGGTCCGGGCGAAGAACTTGGCGAAGTTGGCGGCTTCGCTGAAACCGAGACGACGGCCGACGGTGGCGGCCGTCAGATCGGTGTGCGCCAGCAGGCGCTTGGCCTCCAGCGCGACGCGCGCGTCGATCACGGCCTTCGCGGACTGCCCGGTCGCTTCCAAAGAGGCGCGTGTGAGCGTCTTGGGCGTCGTGGCGAGCCGGGCGGCGTACGCGGTGACGGAACGCTCCTGGCCGAACGACGCCTCCAGTTCCGTACGGAAGCGCGAGAACAGCTCACCGGGCCCCGCGGGCGTCAGCTCGCCCTCCGGCTCGGGCAGCAGCGAGATCCGCAGCAGTAGCGCGGCCAGCTGGTGACGCAGCAGGTCGGCGGCGGGCTCACGGGGCCCGGCCTCGTGCTGGTCGTGTGCGCTGAGGAGCAGATCGACATGGGCGGACAGCTCGTGGGCCACGGCGGGGGCGAGCTTCCAGTGGGCGGGGCCGAAGGGGTCGTCGAGCAGCGCCTGGATGCGCAGGGGCGGCGGAAAGTCGGGGGTGAACAGGACCATCCGCGCCTCCAGGCCCGGCTCGGGCGCGTACCGGTGCACCTGTCCCGGACGGATCCACAGCAGCGTGCCGGGCTCGCAGTCGTGATCGACGAAATCGACCATATGCGTGCCGCGGCCTGCCGTGACCAGGACCAGGAGGTGGAAGTCCAGACGCTGCGGCAGGGCGCGCAGCTGCGGTGCGGAGCGGCGGCGCGCATCGGCCAGGGAGTCGATGTCGATGCCCAGGGCAGGGCAGTGCGGATTGCGGTACTCGACGTCGACGATCTGCGCCGACGGTGCGGGATGTCCCTTTTCGACCATCACGTCACCGGAACATACCTCGTCGGCCCCTGTACGGCCCGGCAGCCTGGAAGTACCCGCAAGAACGGGCAACCACCTCGCAGAACAGGAGCCACGGCCATGGGCGGCGTACTGAAGAACAAGGCCTGGATCACCAAGCTGGCCTCGGCCGTGCTCGCCGGCAGGCAGGGCGACGGCCCAACGTCCTCGGCGGAGGCGGGCACACCCCGCACCGGTACGGCACCGGGCGGCCTCGGGGGCGTACTGGGGCAGGCGTCCCCGCAGCTGCGGCAGTGGGCCGACCGGCTCGATACGGCGGTCGGGGCGATGGGGCGTGGCGGCACGGAAGCCACCCCCGCTGAAGGCCGGGACGCCACGGGGACGGCGGGTGGTCGTGGGGCACCTCCGGCCGACCGTCCCGCCGGTGGGGAGCCACCGGAGGGCGGCCGTAGGGCGTAGGGCCGAGGCGGCTGGGCCGGCGTGGTGCACGGGTCCGGGCCCCGGCGTCCGGGCCCGGACGCCGCCGGGCTCGGCCGACGGCGGTGTCGCGGGCGGCTCACGGCGTGCGCTGCGCCAACGTCCCGGGCGCGCTGGAGCGGATCGCATGCAAACCGCTCTTCCTCGACGGAGAACGTCCGGGGCGTTGCTCACTGCGCAGCGGGTGGGGGTTTGATGCGCCAGAGCTGGTCCTTGATGGCGGTGCAGGTCCATTGCACCGCTTCGGCGTGGTCGGCGGAGCTCGTTCTGTAGACGGCCAGGCACTTTCCGCTGTTGACGTGACGAGGGTGTAGGTGTTGTTGCTCTGTTTCTGCAGGGTCCGTGACTGGTCGGGCTGTGCTCCGCAGGGCCACTGCACCGCCGGTGCGGCGATGTCGTGGCTGCCGGCGCTGATGGCCGGATAGCATGCCGCGTCCAGCGCCCCTGCCCGAGGGGGCCGGTCGGCGGCGCGAGAGGCACGGACTAGATTTCTCGCTCGTGACCGACACCTCTTCCTACCTCTCTGCGACAGCCGACGCCTACGATGCCATCGCCACCGTCTATGCCGATTTCGCCCGCGATTCGCTCGACGCCCTTCCGCTGGACCGTGCGGTGCTCGCGGCGTTCTCCGATCTTGTGCTGAGCGCCGAAGGCGGACCGGTCGCCGAGCTGGGATGCGGCCCTGGATACTTGACCGCGCACCTGCGGGACCGAGGGCTGGACGTCTTCGGCATCGACCTGTCGCCGGTGATGATCGATCTCGCCCGCGAGACGTACCCGGACCTGAGGTTCGAGGTCGGTTCCATGGACGCCCTGGACCTGGCCGACGACGAGCTGAACGGCATCGTGTCCTGGTACTCGGTCATTCACACACCACCGCGGAACGTGCCCGCGTACTTCACCGAGTTCCGCCGGGTACTCGCACCCGGCGGCCACCTCGCGCTCGCCTTCTTCGAGTCGGAGGGCGAGCCGGTCACGCCGTTCGATCACAAGGTGACGACGGCCTACCGGTGGCCGATCGACGACCTCGCGGCCCTCGCCCACGAAGCCGGGTTCGTGGAAATCGGCCGGATGCTGCGCGAACCGGGCGAGGAGGAACGGTTCCGCCGGGGCCATCTGCTGATGCGCCTGGACAAGTAACGGGCCCCTTGAGTCAGGCCCCCTCCCACACCTGGCGCAGCGGTACCTGCACCGGCAGGCCGGCCGCTCTGGCCGGATAGATCCTCTGCAACGCCCGTCTCTTCAGCCACACTTGTACGGCACGTGCGACGTACTGGTGACCACTGCCCGAAGGGCCAGGCATGCAGCCGGAAACGACAGGCCGCGACGGGGTGTCGCCGGCGCCGGTGCGGGAGGAGCGCCCGGTCGGTCGCCTTTCGCTGCGTGCCGACCTCAGGGCGGTCCTGCCCGACGCCGGTGCGGCGGTGGTCGTCACCGCGGCCGTGTTCGTCTTCCTGTATCTGCGGATGCGTTCCGGCGCGTCCGCGACGGTCGCGGTCATGCCCTTCATGAACGACCCCGGCACGTACTGGATGTATCTGCTCAGCCAGGCATTCGGCTGGTCCGGCCTGCTGTGGGCGTGGGGGACCGTCATCTTCGGGCTGCTGCTGTCGGGCCCCAGGCCCGACCGGCTGCCGGTGTCCCGTGCCGTGCTGGAGCGCTGGCACCGCACGACGAGCCTGACGACGATGGCGCTGATGTTCGCGCACGCGCTGATGTTCGCGGCCGAACTCGTGCGCTACGAGGCCGGGTTGGCGTGGGCGGAGCGGCTGTGGGCGGGGGTCGCGGACTCGTTCGTACCGGGCTGGTACGACTCGGGGACCGGCCAGGTGGCCATCCCCATCGGGCAGGGCGCCCTGTATCTCGCCGTCCCCCTCGGCCTGCTCTTCTACGTCCGGCACCGCATCGGCCCGAAGACCTGGCGCCGGCTGCACCGCTTCGTCATCGTCGTGTATGTGCTGAGCGTCTGGCACACGCTGCTGTACGGCACCAACGTCTGGTACGACGAGTGGCCGCGTACCGCCCTGTGGCTGCTGCAACTGCCCGTCGCGGTGCTGCTCCTGCTGCGGCTGGTGCGCCCCGCGCGGCGGGCCGAGCGCCTGGGGGCGCCCGGCCGGCACGCCGGGGCCGCCCCGCTGCGCTGGACGGTGCGGGCCGCAGGCCGGGCGCTGGCCGCTGCCGCGGTCCTCGGGCTGCTGGCCGTGGTGCTCTCCGGCCATGACGGAGGGCGGTCCCGCCCGGCCGAGCCGCCCGTGACCGCCCCGCACGCTCAAGAGCCGGAGTGATCCGGTACCGCCACGGCCGGGCGGGCGGCGGGCTCCCCGGGCAGGAACGACACCTGCGGCGCGCCCGTACGCGCATGGACGCTGACCTCGGCCGTGACGCCGTACACCTCGGCCAGCAGCTCCTCGGTCAGCACCTCGGCAGGCGGCCCCGAGGCCGTCACCGCCCCCTCGGACAGGACGTAGAGGCGGTCGCAGTAGTACGCGGCGAGGTTCAGGTCGTGCAGCGCCACCAGCACCGTGGCGGGCAGCCGGCGCATGATGCCCAGCACCTCCAACTGGTGCCGAATGTCCAGGTGGTTGGTCGGCTCGTCGAGGACCAGCAGGGAGGGCTGCTGGGCCAGGGCGCGGGCGATGAGCACCCGCTGGCGCTCGCCGCCGGAGAGCCGGTCGAAGGGGCGGTCCGCCAGCGCGGCCGCGTCCACCGACTCCAGGGCCCAGACCACGAGCGCGGCGTCCTCGGCGCTGTCGCCGTCGAGCAGCCGCTTGTGCGGAGTGCGGCCCATCGCGACGACCTCCCGCACGGTCAGGTCGAACTCCGCGCCCGACTCCTGCACCACGGCGGCCACGGTACGGGCCAGCCGCCGCACCGGCAGCGACCAGGCGTCCCTGCCGTCCACGCGGACGCGTCCCGCGTCGGGCCGCAGGACGCGGTAGACGGCGCGCAGCAGGCTGGACTTGCCGCTGCCGTTGGGCCCGACCAGCCCGACCACCTCACCCGGCCCGGCGGTCAGCGAGACGTCGCGCACCAGATGGTGTGCCCCGGCGGTGAGCGTGATGCTCTCGACGGCCAGTTCGGTCGCGCTCATGCCACTCCTCGGTCCACGGTGCGGCGGGCGTCCCGGCGCATCAGCCACAGGAAGAACGGCCCGCCGCACAGCGCGGTCAGCACGCCGACGGGGATCTCCATGGGCGCGGCCACCGTCCGCGCCGCGATATCGGCCCAGATCAGGAACACCGCTCCGGCCAGCGCGGCCGCGGGCAGCACCCGGCGGTGGTCACCGCCCACGAACAGGCGCACGATGTGCGGCAGCATCAGCCCGACGAAGCCGATCGGCCCGGCCGCGGCCACCAGGACGCCGGTGACGAGCGAGAGCAGGACGAACATCCGCGCCCGGAACCGGGCCACGTCCAGCCCCATCGTCGTGGCGGATTCCTCGCCCGCCAGCAGCAGGTTGAGCGATCGGGCCTGGACCAGCAGCACGGCGATGCCCAGCAGCAGCGCCGCTCCCGGCAGCCACAGCGTGCCCCACTGCACGCCGCCGAGGCCGCCCAGGGTCCAGGCCAGGACCGCCCGGGCCTCGTTGCCGCGGTCGGCGGTCAGCAGCAGCATGTCCATCACCGCCGTGAGCACCGCCGCCATCGCCACCCCCGACAGCACCAGCCGCACCGAGGTGATGCGCCCGCCGGTACGGGCCGTCGCGTAGACGAGCAGCAGGGTCAGCAGCGCTCCGGCGAAGGCCGCGGCCGACAGTGACACCGGGCCGAACAGGCTCACACCGAAGACGATCACCGTGACGGCTCCCAGGGACGCGCCCGAGGAGACCCCCAGCAGATACGGCTCCGCCAGCGGGTTGCGGACCAGCGCCTGCATGGCGGTGCCGATCACCGCGAGCCCGGCGCCGGTCACCGCACCGAGGAGCACCCGCGGAGCCCGTACGTCCAGCACGATCGTCTCGCGCGCCCGGGACCAGACCGGCTCCGACCAGTCCGCGCCCAGCGCGTGGGTGACGATGCCCCACACCTGACCGGGCGGCACGTGCACCGATCCGATGGCCATCCCCGCCGTGGCGGAGATCAGCAGCAGGACGCCGAGGACCACGAGGGTGAGGGGGAAGGACCCGCGGCGCGGCTGCTTTCCGACATGGTGGCCGCGTAAGCCCGCGGGGGTGGGCACGGCCGTCCGGGCGGGGGCCGTCACCGGAAGCTCTCCGGGTGCAGCGCGCGGGCCAGCTCCTCGACCGCGTACGGAGGCCGCACTCCGACGAGGGTGGCGGTCAGCGGCAGCACGACGAACCGCTTGTTCCTCACCGCGGGTACGTCGGCGAGCGAGGGCTGCGCGAGCAGGAACTTCTTCTTCTGCTCGACGCTCCCGGCCCCCGCGTAGTCATAGATCGCGATGACCTCGGGCTTACGGTCGACGACCTGCTCCCAGGAGACGTCGCCGAACACCTCGTCGAGGTCGGTGAACACGTTCCGCCCGCCGGCGAGTTTGATGATCTCGGTGCCGAGGCTCTTGCCGCCCGCGGTGAACGCCGCCTTGTCGCCGCTGTCGTACACGAAGACCGGTACGGCGCGGTCGCCCTCGACCGCCGCGGTGGACCTGCTCACCCGCCCCTTGAGGTCGGCGACCAGCTTGTCGGCCCGCTCCCGTACGCCGAAGAGGGTGCCGATGGTGCGGATCTCCTCGTAGGTGTCCTGCATGGACACCTGCTTCTTCCCGCAGTACTCGCGGTTGAGATAGGTGTCGATACCGGCTTTGGCGAAGGATTTGCGCGAGCGGCCCTCGTTTTCGGCGAACGCGCTCTCGTAGCCGCCGTAGACGAAGTCCGGCTCGGCGTCGAGGACCCGCTCGAAGGACGGCTCCTTCTTCGCCAGCTGCGGAATGGCCGCGAAGTCCCTCTGGAATTGCGGCAGTACGGCCGAGTCGGGGAAGGCGGTGCCGATCATCCGGTCCTTCAGTCCGAGCGCCAGCATCAGCTCGGCGGGGTGCTGGTGGATGGTGACCACCCGGGAGGGCGGCTTCTTGTACGTGGTGCGCGTGCCGCAGTTGTCGATGGTGAGCGGGAAACCCTCGGCCGAAGAGGCCGCGGGTTTCGCGCTGTTGGTGCCGTCCTTCGCTGTGCCGCAGCCGGCCAGCAGAGCGGCGGACAGGGCGGCGGCCAGTGCCGCGGCGCACCGGGCCCGGCGGCGCCGGGCGGCGGGGGAAGAGATGAGGGGACGGGGCGTGCCGTCGTACACGTAGAGCCTCCTGCGGAGTCCGCGCTCCTCGGAACGGGCCCGCGACAGGCCAGTGTCCTGACTCCCGGATCGACGTTCCCCCTGGCCTTCCCGCGCGGCGCGCAGTGGCGTCTCAAAGGGCTGAACTCCCCGGTCACAGTGGCGGGACCGTGCCGGAATCGCACCGGCTTCCTGTCTCCCGTCGCGGTGATGACCAGGCGATATTACGGTTGGTCGGGCCCGGGGCAAAGGGCGCGCGGTGACCGGCCACGCGCCCCTGATCGCCTCACGCCTCGCGGACGGCCCGCAGCACCAGCCGCTCGGCGTCGTGATCGTAGGGACGGCCGTCGAAACCGCCGAGGATCTCGATGCCCCCGAAGCCCGCCTCCTGGGCCAACTGCCGCAATTCCACGGCGCTGTAGACGAACCAGACCAGACTCGCGCGGGTCACGCGATCACCCCGCACGAGCACCCAGTCGCTGCGCAGCCGCGCCCAGTCGTCCAGCACCGTGTCGGTCTGCACCAGCAGGTCCGCGCCGCGCTGGACGACCTTGGGCGGGGTGACCTTGCGGGCCAGCAGTTCCTTTCCGGCCATGTCCAGGAGCAGGGTGCCGCCGGGCGCCAGGCAGCTGTGCATCGTGCGCAGCGCGCGGGCGTTGTCGGCGGGGTCCTCGAAGTAGCCGAAGGAGGTGAACATGTTGAGGACGACGTCGAAGGCCTCGGCCTGCGCGTACTCCCGCATGTCCGCCCGCACGTACCGGGGTGACACACCGGCCTCGGCCGAGCGCTTGCGGGCGCGGTCCAGCATGGCCGGGCTGCGGTCCACCCCCGTCACATCGAAGCCCCGGCGGGCGAGCGGAACGGTGAACACCCCCGGCCCGCAGCACAGATCCAGCACCCGGGCCCCGGGCGGGAAGGACAGCAGATCAGAGCTTTCGAGCAGCTCCTCCGCCTGGGAGTAGCGCTGGTCGGAGAAGAGGAAGTCGGAGAACTCGGTCCAGAAGTCATCGTCCTGGAATCCGCCCGTGTGCGTCATCGGGAGCCGGTGTTCCTTCCGTGCGGTGGTCGTCGTGGACAGGGGGCGCCGCGGAGCCGGCGCGGCGCAGGGTGAGCAGGAGGGGCGGCAGCAGGACGCACTGGGCCGCGGCGAGGAGCCAGAACCAGCCCGTGTGACCGGCGCGTTCGCCGAAGCCGTACAGCTGCCCGCCCAGCACGCCGCTGGCACAGGCGCCGAGCCCCGCGGCGAGCCGCTGCTGTCCGAAGACCACGGCGTCGGAGCGGGGGCTGCGGCGCAGCGCCTCCAGATCGTTCTTGAGGAAGAGCACGATGTCGCCCAGCGTGATCAGGACCCCGCCCGCCAGCAGCGCGGCCCGCGTGCCGCACGCCAGGACCGCCATCCCGCCGGCCAGTCCCGCGAACCCGGCCACCAGGGCCAGGGGGTAGCTCATCCGCCGGATCGCGTCCGAGGCGAGCGGCTGGACGACGATGACCAGGACGAAGCAGGTCAGCAGCACCAGGCTGTAGAACGCGCTGGAGGCCCGCTGCACGGCGTACACCGCCAGGTAGTGCTGGAAGTGGAAGTAGAGGTAGAACGCCAGCCCGTTGGCGACGAAGGGCAGGACGGCCACCCCGCTCAGCAGCCCCCGGCCGGGCGCTCGTACGGTACGGGGCCGTTCCCCTTCCGGCAGCCGAGCATGCCCCACGGCGACGACGGCGAACAGCGCCGTCACGACGAGGAACAGCGGACCGGGGGAGGACAGCACGAACGGTCCGGCGATGAGCGGGCCCACGGCCATCCCCGCGTTGAGCGCCGCGTTGCCCGCGGACAAGAACGCCGGCCTGCGCTCCTCGTCCACCCCGTGCACCAGGTACGCCTTGTTGGCCGGCAGGTACAGCGCGGCGCCGCAGCAGGTGAGGATCAGCGCCGCCACGGCCACCGGCGGCCACCGCAGCGCCGCCAGGAACGCCGCGAAACCCGCCGTACGTACCACCAGCGCCCACACCATCGTGCGCCGCAGCCCCACCCGCTCGGCGAGCGCGCCGCCCAGGACCCCGCCCGAGAACTGCACGAGGGACGCCGCGGCCAGCACCACCCCGACCGCCCCGAGCCCCATCCCCAGCCGCTCGTACAGGAAGACCGACATGAACGGCAGGACCATGAAGCTGCCGAGCGGGATCAGGAAGGAGCTGAGCAGCAGGAAGCGCAGCGGCCCGGTCAGGGTGGACAGCGCGGAGCGCAACCCCACGCCGCCTCCGGCGTGTTCAGCCATCCGAGGTCCGGTGCTCCGCCGCTTCCGCTGCGGGGAACGGCGCGGTCAGGACCCGTACGGCATTGGCGGCGGCGACGGCGCGGTGGGTGGCCAGTTCGGCCGTCTCGCCCTCCGCGTAGACGATCCCCGCGTAGCCGCGGCTGTCGTCCAGGTGCTCGATGAGGTCGCCGATCCGCTTGACCGGATACCAGGCGGGGGACCCCGGCATCTCCGGCAGCCGGTCGAGTCCGCTGACGCCGGTGAACACCCCGGGCCGCTCGGGGTAGCCGAGGACGAAGGCCGACGCCGGGCCGCCGGGCAGCCGGGCGTCCATGAGCCGGGGGCGGATGCCGAGCGCCGCCTCGATCATCGCCTCGTAGACGTTGACGCCCAGGCCCCGGCACATGCCCTCGGCGACGAGCGCGCCGCCGATCCGCGGATTGATCTCCACCACTTCCGGGCCCGCTGTGGTCAGGGCGAATTCCACATGGGCGAACCGGTCGGTGTAGCCGATGGCGGCGAGTACGCGGTCGAGCCACCGCTCCAGGTCGGCCCGCTGCTGCTCGGGGAAGGCGACGGGGAACGCGGTGATCTGTTCCCGGAAGTGCGGCTCGGGCGACATCAGCCGGCTGGAGACCCCCAGCAGCCGCGTGCGCCCGGCCCAGGTGAGGGTCTCCGCGCTGTACACGGGACCCGGGAAGTACGGCTCGGCGAACAGGCGGCCCTTCAGCTGCCGCCCCGCGGCCTCGGCCAGCGCCGCTGTCACCTCCTGCTCGTCCCGGACCAGCCAGACGTTCTGACTCCCCGTGCCCGCGCTGTCCTTGAGGATCGCCGGCAGACCCACGCTCTTGATCAGCACCGTGGCCGCTTCCGCGTCGCCGGTGTCCGCCTCGGCGGCCCGCGCCCGGGTCAGCCCGGCTGCGAAGAGCTGGTCCCGTACGGCGGCCTTGTCCCTCGTCAGCCGCAGCACCGCCGGATCGAGGCCGGGCAGGCCGAAGCGGGCGGTGAGATCCGCGCCGACCAGCATCCAGGTGTCGGTGGAGCTGATCAGCCCCCGCAGATCCGCGGTCCGGCCGAGCAGCGCAGCCACCCGCTCCGTGTCGAAGGTGTCGGTCTCCACCACCTCGACGGCTCCCGCAGGCAGCTGCTCCAACTCGTAGGCGTAGTAGGCGGGATCGCGGGTCAGCAGCCGCAGCGGCACGCCCAGCCGGGCGGCGGCGCGCGACAGGTGCCCCAGCCCGAAGGTGAGTGATTCCAGGCAGACGACGGTCATGCGGAGGCCTCCTTGCGGTGTGACGGCCAGGGGGCGCGGTTCCACGCCATCGTCGACCAGGGCATGGTCATGTCCTCGGGGCCGGCGACCTCGGTCGGCTTGAGCGCGGTGAGGTCCGCCGCCTCCCGGTGGCGGGCGAACACCCGCTCCACGTAGCGGTGGCCGGTGTCCGCCCCGATGACCAGGTGGAGGCGGTCGGGGTGGCGGCGGGTCTCGTACGTGGCGGTCAGGTAGGCGGCGCCGGTGGACAGCCCGGCGAAGACGGCGTGCTCGCGCAGCAGGGCGACGGCGCCGGACAGGGCATGGGTGAAGTCCATCCAGTGGATGGCGTCGTACAGGTGGTGGCGGACGTTGTCGAAGACGATCGAGGAACCGATCCCGGCGATGATCGCTTCCGGGTCGTGGTGGTCCTGGCTGCCGAAGGTGACGCTGTCGAACGGCTGCACCCCGACCAGCCGGACGCCGGGATCGCGCCGCCGCAGGTGCTCGGTGAGCCCGCCGGTGGAGGCACCCGACCCGACCCCGCCGACGACGGTCAGCGCGTGGTCCGGCAGCGCGGCGGACACGATGTCCGCGACCTCCCGGTAGCCGAGGTAGTGGATGGCGTCGTGGTACTGGCGCATCCAGTGGACGCCGGGCCGCTCGGCGAGGATCTCCCGCACCCGCCGCACGCGTAACTCCTGGTCGAGCTTGAGGTTGTGCGACGGTGCGACCTGCTCGACGGTGGCGCCGAGGATCTCCAGCTGGGCTAGCGTCGTGGTGTCGACGGTGGTCGAGGCCACGATGTGGCACCGCAGGCCGTAGCGGTGGCAGGCCAGTGCCAGGGCGTAGGCGTAGATGCCGCTGGAACTGTCGATCAGGGTCTGTCCGGTGCGGATGGTGCCTTGGTCGAGGAGCCGGCGGACGGCCGCGAGCGCCGAGTAGATCTTCATCGACTCGAACCGCAGCAGGACCATGCCGTCCGTGAGCCGGACGAGGTCGGGGGTTTTGAGGGCGTCGGCGATGTGGGGGTGTGTCACACGTAGCCTCCGTGGGCGAAGGAGCACTGGTGGCCGAGCGAGTGGAAGAAGGCGGACAGTTCGCCCTTCAGGGACGGTGCGGGCCGGCGTCCGAAGAGGTAGCCGATGACGGAGCCGGTGTGGGCGACGAAGAGGCCGTCCGCCCCGAACTCCTCGCGGTGGGCCAGTACGGCTTCGAAGGTGTGCTTGGGCAGCGCCTCCTGGGACAGCACGCCGCTGATGGTGGCCGCCCTGGCCACGGCGGCCGCGTCCCCCGAGGCGAAGCCCTTGAGGAGGTCCGTCAGGCATTTCTCGTACTCCGTCGCGCAGCGCCGGTAGTGCCGCTGCAGCAGGGGAGTGACCGCGGCGGTGTCCACCGTGCCCGGCTCCATGACGAAGGCGGTGTGGAAGCCGATGCCGGCGCCCAGCCGCCGTACGACACGGTGCCGGGCGCTCAGGTAGAGCGCGAACTCGTCGAGGAACACGCTGTCGGCCCGCTCTATCGCGGAGAGGATGCCGATGACCGCGTCGGCGTCGTACGGCAGGGAGAAGACCTGGAACAGACAGCGCAGCGTCGCCACGATGTCCGCCGTGGAACTGGCCATCCCCACCCCGACGGTCAGGTCCGAGTGGGTGCTCCAGCGGCCCGGCGGCAGCGTCAGCCCGTAGTGCCCCAAAAAGAGCCGTACGGCCGTCGCCGCCTTCTCGCCGAGCGGCAGCTCATGGCCCGGATGGGCGCCGGGCGTGAAATACACCCAGGAGTGGCGGTCCACGGGGAACGAGACCAGCGCGATGTCCGGATCGCCGACAGGGCGCAGCGGGCCCTGGAAGAGCTCGCCCAGCGTCCCGTGGCAGACACCGGAGACCGGCCGCGCCGAGGCACCATCGGATCCGGTCAGCATGGGCCACCGCACAACAGCCTTGTAGGGAGCGGCTGGTGGCAGCTCCTGCGGTACGCCTCGGTCACGAACACGCCCTCCTCGCCGCACCCGGCCCGAGGAATGACCGCAGAGCGAGAAGGCGGCCGCGACCGTACGCGCGTCACGCCGCCTGCACCGCCGACCCAGCCCTCGAGGTCACCGTGAACAGCGCATGCGTCGCCGCACGCGCACAGTGGCAGGTCTTCGGACTCGTGGGCACGTCGGCCGGGCCTTCCGGCGACATCTACTGGCCGTCGCTTCCCGCGCCCCTGGACGGGGCCCAGTGCCGTTGACGGCGTTCGCTCCCACTCACCGCTGCGGGACAGTCCCGGATTCCCACCGGGTTCCCTCTTACGACGCGCCCCGGAAAAAGGCGCGAACCGACTGCGCACATCAGCGTAGAGGCGCCGTTGCCGCGGCAACAGAGTGACCTGAGGGGTTGGCTTGATTGCCCCCGCTGACACGGCGCGGGATCTGTGGCATCGGGCGGCCGGAGCATCCGGGGGACGCTGCGGGACGAGAGGTGGCGGTGCGCGGCAGGCTGCCCTGCCCAGGGAAAAACGTGACGGCCGGGACGGGCTCGGGCGAGCCCGTCCCGGCCGTCACCGGTTCAGGACGAGGCGAGCTCCGCCCGGACGGTCCGCGCGGCGGCGACGAGGTTCTCCAGCGAGGCGCGGGTCTCGGGCCAGCCGCGGGTCTTCAGACCGCAGTCGGGGTTGACCCACAGGCGCTCGGCCGGGATGGCGCCGAGGCCCTTGCGCAGCAGGCTGGAGGCCTCCTCGGCGCTCGGCACGCGGGGGGAGTGGATGTCGTACACACCGGGTCCGGCCTCGCGCGGATAGCCGTGGGCGGCCAGCTCGCGGGCGACCTGCATGTGGGAGCGGGCGGCCTCCAGGCTGATGACGTCGGCGTCGAGGTCGTCGATGCCCTGGACGATGTCGCCGAACTCGGCGTAGCACATGTGGGTGTGGATCTGGGTCCGGTCCTGCACACCACTGGTGGTCAGGCGGAACGCCTCGGTGGCCCAGGCGAGGTAGGCACTGTGGTCGGCCGCCCGCAGCGGCAGCGTCTCGCGCAGCGCGGGCTCGTCCACCTGGATGACCGAAGTCCCGGCCGCCTCAAGGTCGTTGACCTCGTCGCGCAGGGCGAGGGCGACCTGGCGGGCGGTGTCGCCCAGCGGCTGGTCGTCGCGGACGAAGGACCAGGCGAGCATGGTGACCGGGCCGGTCAGCATGCCCTTGACCGGACGGTCGGTGAGCGACTGGGCGTACGTCGTCCAGCGCACCGTCATCGGCTCGGGCCGCGAGATGTCACCGGCGAGGACCGGCGGGCGCACATAGCGGGTGCCGTACGACTGGACCCAGCCGTGCTGCGTGGCGAGGTAGCCGGTCAGCTGCTCGGCGAAGTACTGCACCATGTCGTTGCGCTCGGGCTCGCCGTGCACGAGGACATCGATGCCCGCCTTCTCCTGGAAGGCGAGAACCTCACGGATCTCGTTCTTGATGCGCTCCTCGTACCCGGCCGTGTCGATGCGGCCCGCGCGCAGGTCGGCCCGGGCGGTGCGCAGCTCGGCGGTCTGCGGGAAGGAGCCGATGGTGGTGGTCGGCAGCAGCGGCAGGCCCAGGTGGGCGCGCTGGGCGCCGGCCCGCTGCTCGTACGGGGCCGAACGGCGGCCGTCGGCGTCGGTGACGGCGGCGGCGCGGTCGCGCACGGCGGGGTCGTGGGTGATCGCGGAACCGGCGCGGGAGGCCAGGTCGGCGCGGTTGGCGGCCAGTTCGGCGGCGATGGTGTCGGTGCCCTGTGCGAGACCGCGGGCGAGCGTGACGATCTCGGTGGTCTTCTGCCGGGCGAAGGCGAGCCAGCGCAGCACCTGCGGGTCGATGTCGCGCTCGGCGGTGGCGTCGAGCGGAACGTGCAGCAGCGAGCAGGAGGCGGCCACGTCCACCCGGTCGGCCAGGCCCAGCAGCGTGCCGAGGGTGGCCAGCGACTTCTCGAAGTCGTTGATCCAGATGTTGCGGCCGTTGACGACACCGGCGACCAGCCGCTTGCCGGGCAGGCCGCCGGCCGCGGCGAGCGCGTCCAGGTTGCCGGCGGCGGCCTCGGTGAAGTCCAGCGCCAGACCGTCGACGGGGGCCTTGGCCAGGACGGGCAGGGCCTCGCCGAGCCGGTCGAAGTACGAGGCGACCAGCAGCTGCGGGCGGTCGGTGAGGGCGCCGAGGTCACGGTAGGCGCGCTCGGCGGCGTTCAGCTCGGCCGCGGTGCGGTCCTGCACCAGCGCGGGCTCGTCCAGCTGCACCCAAGTGGCCCCGGCCGCACGGAGGTCGGACAGCACCTCCGCGTACACGGGAAGGAGCCGGTCGAGCAGGGTCAGCGGATCGAAGTCGGCGGCGACGCCGGGAGCGGGCTTGGACAGCAGGAGGTAGGTGATGGGGCCGACGAGGACCGGGCGCGGCGTGAGGCCGAGCGCGAGCGCCTCCTTGAGCTCACCGACCTGCTTGGCGGAGTTGGCGGCGAAGACCGTGTCGGGCCCCAACTCCGGTACGAGATAGTGGTAGTTGGTGTCGAACCACTTGGTCATCTCCAGCGGCGCCACGTCCTGCGTGCCGCGCGCCATCGCGAAGTAGCCGTCCAGGGCGTCGGCCTCGACGGCGGCGCGGTGCCGGTCCGGGACAGCTCCGACCATGACGCTGGTGTCCAGGACGTGGTCGTAGTACGAGAAGTCACCGGTCGGCACCTCGTGGACGCCGGCCTCGGCCAGCTGCTGCCAGTTCGAACGGCGCAGGTCCTTCGCGGTCTCCAGCAGGGCGTCCGCGGTGACGCGGCCCTTCCAGTAGCCCTCGATGGCCTTCTTCAGTTCGCGGTTCTGACCCTGGCGGGGGTAGCCGTACACGGTGGCCCGTGCTGCCGCGGCTGCGGGCTTCGCTGTCACGGAACTCTCCTTCGCGGATGTGTTCTTCTGCAAGCCCCGGCGACGGGAGGAGAACGCGAAGGAATGACACACCGGCCGGACCACGAAGCGCGCAAGACGCACGTGCTCGCCTGATATGTACGCCGACCCGCCCTCGAGGTCACCGGAGTGTCCGCACACGTATGGACGCGTACGGGCAACGGGCAGGTCTTCGGACTCGTGAGCACGCCGACCGGATTCCTCCGGCGGACACCTACTGGCCGTCGCTTCCCGGATCCGCGGCCCGGATCCAGTGCGTATAACGGCGTTCGTTCCCACTCACCGCTGCGGGGCAGTCCCGGATTCCCACCGGGTTCCCTCTTACGACGCACCTGCCTGGCGGACAGGGCGAACCAGCTGCACCGGCCACACTAGAGCGCTCACACCCCCGACGAACACCCCTGTTCACATAGCGGTACGTGAAATGAGACACGATCCGGCCGCACATGCGCTTGTCACACCGCAGCCCGGCGGTGACACCCGGCAGCGGCTTCACGCGCGGCTAGCATCAGCACCTTCGCCAATAGCTGGAGTTCGCCGTCATGCCATTGCCCCGCCTCGGAGTCGTCATCGTGACGATGGGCACCCGCCCGCGAGAACTGGAGGCCCTGCTCGCCTCGGTGGAAAAACAGGACACACCCGCCACGCGCGTCGTCCTCGTGGGCAACGCAACACCCCTCACCGACATTTCGGCGGACGTGACCAAGATCCCGCTCGAGGAGAACCTGGGCTGCCCCGGCGGCCGCAACGTCGGTCTGAAGATGTTGCGCGATGCGGGCGAGGTCGATGTCGTCATCGAGCTGGACGATGACGGCCTGCTCATCGCCGACGACGTCTTCCGTAGGGTCCAGCGGCTGTTCGCCGACGATCCGGAGCTGGGGATCGTCGGATTCAGGGTGGCTGACGAACGCGGCCACACCGAGCGGCGCTGGGTCCCGCGCCTGCGGGCCGACGACCCGATGCGCCGTGGCCCGGTGACCGCGTTCCTCGGTGGCGGACATGCCTTCTCGATGCCCATGCTCCGTCAGATCGGCCTGTGGCCGGCCGCGTTCTTCTTCGGACACGAGGAGTCCGACCTGGCCTGGCGCGCACTCGACGCGGGCTGGACGATCCTGTACGAACCCGCACTCGTCCTCCAGCACCCCAAGACCTCACCGGCCCGCCATGCGGTCTACTACCGTTTCACCGCGCGCAACCGCGTCTGGCTCGCCCGCCGCCGCCTTCCCGCCCTTTTGGTCCCCGTCTATCTCGGCGTGTGGATCCTCCTCACCTTGGCGCGCATCCGGTCCCTCACCGGCCTGAAAGCCTGGTGGCGGGGCTTCATCGAGGGTGTGCGGACATCCTGCGGCCCGCGCAAGCCGATGACATGGCGCACGGTAGGGAAAATGACGCGCCTGGGCCGCCCGCCGATCCTCTGAGAGCCCGATTCGCGGGGCGTCACCCCGCCGGCTCGGTGTGATGGTGAACGCGAGCGGACGTCGGCCGGCCTCACCGGCCAGGTGGATCTTGGGGGTTGTACGCAGGTCCGTGGACGGGCCGTTGCTGGGGGTGGCCCTACCGGGGTTGGGGGGATAGCCGTAGTGAGTGGGGGCGGCTGTTCCGCTTAGCGTCTGACGGTGTGAGACATACACGGAACACGGCGAACAGATCACCCCTTGACGGACACCGAGCGGCCCGGTCCGCAGCAGTGCCGGTTATCCCGTCGGGCGTGGTGGCGGCTGCCCTGTCCATGGCGGACGCGGCACAGACGACTGGCGCCGCCGACCACAACACCCAGCACCCCCAGGAGACTTCGTGACCACCCCCAGCCCCGCCGTGCGCCGCGCCTCCGCCGTGGGCCTGACCCTCGCCGCTCTCCTCGGCGCCGTCCCCACCGCCACGGCCTCAGCGGCCCCCACCACCTCGAAATCCGCCTCCGGGCTCGACCGTTACTACGACCAGCGCCTGGGCTGGGGGAACTGCGCCAAGAACGCGGACGACACCGTGGGCCGCGATCTGGACAAGGCCGGTGTGCAGTGCGCGGACGTCACCGTCCCCCTGGACTACGCCGCCCCTCGGGGCCGTACGATCACCGTCGCGATATCCCGGCTCAAGGCCACCGACACCCGCCACCGCATCGGTTCGATCCTGCTCAACAACGGTGGTCCCGGCGGCACCGCGTTCGAGTCCCCGCCGGAGTTCCACGCGTGGATGAAGAAGACCGGCCCGCGCTACGACATCGTCGGCTTCGACCCGCGCTTCGTGGGCCGCAGCACCCCGCTGGACTGCGGCCTGCCCGTCGGCACCAACCTCTTCTCGGCCGGTCTCAGTCGGGCGAGCTTCGAGCGCCAGGTCGCCCTCCAGAAGGACCTGGCCGCCAAGTGCCGCGCCACCAACGGCTCCGTGCTGCCGCACGTCACCACCCGCAATACGGCCCGCGACATGGACGTCATCCGCGGCGCGCTCGGCGAGAAGAAGATCTCCTACTTCGGCTACTCGTACGGCACTTACCTGGGCACCGTCTACACCCAGATGTTCCCCGGCCGCACCGACCGCATGGTCCTGGACGGCGCCATCGACCCCCGCAAGTTCGGCCCCCGACTGCTCAAGGAGGCCGTCGGCGAGAACGAGCAGGCGCTCGCCGCCTGGGCCACCTGGGCCGCCGCCCGCAACGGCACCTACGGCCTCGGCCGCACCCGCGCCCAGGTCCTCGCCACCATCGACCGCATCATCAAGGCAGCCTCGCGCGGCCCGCTGACCGTCGGCACCGCCCCGGAGAGCTTCCGCCTCGACGACACCCAGATCCCGTTCATCCTCCTCGCCGGGCTCGACAGCGACACCGACACCTCACGGGCGGCCCTCGGCGAGCAGATCTCCGTACTGAACAAGGCCGCGGCCGGGCAGCCGACCCGGCTCTCGCCGCAGTTCACCGCGGTCCTGCGGCTCGCCATGACCGGCGAGCAGTCGCACCACGGCAGTGTGCAGTCCGCGGTCATCTGCGGGGACGTGGCGGCCCCGCGCGACCCGGAGGTCTACTGGCGGGACATCCAGCGCAGCCGCGCCGCCTACCCGCGCCTCGGCGCGCTGGCCAACAACATCGGCCCGTGCGCCTTCTGGGACCGGCCGCGCGAGCAGCCCACCCGGATCAAGCACGACGCCAAGGCGCTGATCGTCTCCGCCACGGGCGACCCGCGCACCACACACAAGGGCGCCGTCGCCCTGCACCGCCAGCTGCCGAGCTCCAAGCTGGTCACCCTCAAGGGCGCCAACCGGCACGCGATCTACGGCCTCTACGAGAACACCTGCGTAGACAACAAGGTCAACCAGTACCTGGCCACCGGCGAACTGCCCGTCAACGACCAGACCTGCTCCAAGCGGACCGAGCGGCAGCCCAGGTGAACGCACTCCCCGCAGAGGCCCGGTGCGTTTCGGCCGTGCCCCAAAAGGGCGTGGGGAACCGCGCGACCAGCCACGACGCGCCCGTAGACGAAGCCGGATAGCCGGGCAGGGCAGCGTCGGCCCCGGCTGCGAGCAGGCGTGGGGGGGGGGGGGGGCC
>NZ_JBSIBZ010000088.1:0-40554 GCF_058245575.1 Streptomyces sp. UF-297
GGGCCGCCCCCGGCCCCCCGGCCCCACGGCCCGCTGGTGCGCCCGGCGGCGGCCACCGCGCTCGCCGCGGCTGCTGATCCCCTGGCGGGACGCCCTCGCGCTGCTCGCCGAGCCCAAGCGGCCGGGCGCCACGCTGCTGCTCGGCCTGGTGATCGCGGGCATCGCGGCGTTCGGCGCGGGCACGCACAGCGGCGCCCCGTACGGGCTCACCGCGCTGTGCGCCCTGCTGGGCAGCCAGGCCGCCGCCCAGCTCCTGGAGCCCGCCCGCCTGGACGCCGACGACAGCCACCGCACGGCCTGGTCCCCCCTGCCCTACGAACGCCACGCCCCGGCCCACGCCGTCACCCCCGTGCTCACCCTGCTGGCGATCGGCTGGCTCGTGTCCCTGCCCGCCCTGCCCGCCTACGGCCCCGCGGTGCTGCTGTACGCCGCGGGCGCGGCACCCCTGCTGGTCGCGGGCGGACTGCTCAGCGCCTATCGCTCCCCGGCACCGCTGTGGATCCTTGCCAGCGGCGCCCAGGTCGCCCCGCAGATCGTCGCGATCTGGTACGCCATCGGACCGCTCCTGGCGGCCGCGTCCCTGACGGCGGCCTTCGGCGGCGGCCCCACGCTCGGCGGCGCGGCGATCTGCTGGGGGCTGTCCCTGGCGATGCTGAGGTGGGCACGGCTGCGCGCCCGCAGGGTTGCGTGGGGCTGAGTGCGGTGGGCTCGCAGGATCGTGTGGGGCTGAGTGCGGTGGGCCGGCAGGGTTGTGTGGGGCTGGGTGCGGTGGGCCGGCAGGGTTGTGTGGGGCTGGGTGCGGTGGGCTCGCAGGATCGTGTGGGGCTGAGTGCGGTGGGCCCGCAGGGTCGTACGGGAGCAGGCGGAGGCCGTACGCGAGCCGTACGGAGGCCGTGCGGGGCGACGCGGGGGGGCACGGGGGAGACGCGGAGCAACGCGGGGGAGGCGCGGCGGAGACACGGCGCAATGTCCGGGAGGGGCGGGGCCGTGTGGGCGCGGGATCGGCTAGGGGTGCCGGAGTCCCGGGCGGCGCCCGCGCGTTGGCATCTCGTCAGCGCTCTGGAAAACGCGCCGCCGCGCCTGTTCAATGAGGCCACCTCGCGTGCGAAACGTCCGACGGCCCCGGTTCCGGCTCCGGCCGCGCGGTCGCCGCGGCCACCGGCGGCCGGCACGGCGCGGAACCGGCGCATCGGGCGCACGGGCACACCGGCACGGCGAGCACACCCGCACGGCGAGCAGTCAGCAAGCAGCAGTGAGCCGCGACATATTGGAGGCCGTATGGACAGTGCCCCCGCCCCCATACCTCCCGCATCTCCCGCCGTCCGTTCCGCGGGCGTGGAGCGCCCCTATCCGTTGCTCTTCGAGCGCGCGGCACGCATCGCCACCGGCCTGCGCGAGCTGGGCGTACGGCCCGGTGACCGGATCGCCGTCGTGCTGCGCAACGAGCCCGCGCATGTGGAGATCACGGTCGCCGCGGCACACGCCGGGGCCTCCGCCGTACCCGTCAACTGGCACTTCAAGAACGACGATCTGCGCCATGTGCTGACCGACAGCGGGAGCAAGGTCGTCTTCGCGCACACCGACCTGCTGCCCGCGGTGCGCGCCGTACTGCCCGCCGGTGCCCGGATCATCGAGGTGCCGGTGCCCGAGGGGCTGGCCGAGGCCTGCGGCTTCCCGCCCCCGCCCCTGACCGGAGACCACCCGGTCCTGGACGACTGGCTCGCCGGACACCGGCCGCTGGCGGATCCCGCCACCAGCCGCCCGCCGACCGTCATCTACAGCTCGGGAACCACGGGGCGTCCCAAAGGCGTGCTGCGCGACCCGGTCACCCCCGAGCAACTGGAAGAAGGCGTACGGAAGTTCAGCGAGCTGTGCCGCGTCGGGCCCGGCGACCGCACCCTGGTCCCCGCCCCGCTCTACCACTCCTCGCCCAGCCAGCACACCGTGCTCTCGCTCGCCGCGGGCCTGGACATCACCCTGATGCCGCGCTTCGACGCCGAGGAGTTCCTGCGCCTGGTCGAGCGCCACCGCATCCAGCAGGTGCAGGTCGTACCGACCATGTTCGTCCGCCTGCTGCGGCTGCCCAAGGACGTACGCGAGCGCTACGACCTGTCCTCGCTCACCTCGGTCGTGCACGCCGCCGCGCCCTGCCCGCCGCACGTCAAACGCGCCATGATCGACTGGCTGGGGCCGGTGGTCAGCGAGTTCTACGGCGGCAGCGAGACCGGCGCGGTGACCTGGTGCGACAGCCAGGAGTGGCTGGAGCACCCGGGTACGGTCGGGCGCGCGGAGGGCACCGGAGCGGTGGCGGTGGTGGGGGACGACGGGAGCGTGCTGCCGGCCGGGCGAACCGGCGAGATCTACCTCAAGCCCTCCGACAACTGGCCCCGGTTCAGCTACCTCGGCGACCCCGTCAAGCGCGCCGCCATGGACTCCTCGCGCCTCCCCGGCTATGTCACCATCGGCGACATCGGCCGCCTCGACGAGGACGGCTATCTCTACCTCAGCGACCGCCGCAGCGACATGGTGATCTCCGGCGGCGTCAACATCTACCCGGCGGAGATCGAGAGCTGTCTGCTCACCCTGGACGGGGTGCTGGACGCGGCCGTCTTCGGCATCCCCGACCCGGAGTTCGGCGAATCGCTGGCCGCGCACATCGAGGCCGAACCGGCGTCGTTGCTGACCGCGGAGGACGTACGGGCCCATGTCGCCGGGCGGCTGGCGTCCTACAAGGCACCCAAGGTGGTGGTCTTCGAGACGAGCCTGCCGCGCGACGACTCCGGCAAGCTCTTCAAGCGGCGCCTGCGCGCCCCGTACTGGGCCGGGCACGGCAGCAACATCTG
Organism: Streptomyces sp. UF-297; assembly: GCF_058245575.1. Taxonomy (NCBI): domain Bacteria; kingdom Bacillati; phylum Actinomycetota; class Actinomycetes; order Kitasatosporales; family Streptomycetaceae; genus Streptomyces; species Streptomyces sp. UF-297. The sequence continues at coordinate 2,844 of NZ_JBSIBZ010000088.1, forward strand.
ACGACCCGTGAGAGGGGCGCGGGCGGGCCCGTCACAGCCCGCCGCGCTCCATCAACTGCCGTACGATCACGTCCCGCTGTATCTCGTTCGTGCCCTCGCCGACGATCATCAAAGGGGCGTCCCGGAAGTAGCGCTCCACGTCGAACTCGGTGGAGTAGCCGTAGCCGCCGTGCACCCGTACCGCGTCCAGGGCGATGCGCATCGCGGTCTCCGAGGCGAAGAGTTTGGCCATGCCCGCCTCCAGATCCGCCCGCGCCCCGCTGTCGTAGGTGCGGGCGGCATGCAGCACCAGCTGCCGGGCCGCGGTGAGCGAAGTGGCCATGTTCGCCAGGTAGTTGCCGATGGACTGGTGGCGCCAGATGGGCCGACCGAAGGTCTCCCGCTGCCGGGCGTAGCGCACCGCGTCCTCGAACGCGGCCCGTCCCACCCCCACCGCCCGCGCGGCGACCTGGATGCGGCCGATCTCCAGGCCCCGCATCATCTGCGCGAACCCCCGGCCCGGCACGCCGCCGAGCAGCGCCTCGGCGGGCACCGCGAAGTCCTCGAAGGCCAGCTCGCAGCTCTCCACGCCCTTGTAGCCGAGTTTGGGCAGGTCGCGCGAGACGGTCAGGCCGGGGCCGTGCTCGGCCAGCAGCACGCTGATGCCGCGGTGCCCGGGGTCGGCCGCCGGGTCGGTCTTGACCAGCAGGGCGAGCAGCCCGGCCCGGCGGGCGTTGGTGATCCACGTCTTGGCGCCGTCGACCCGGTAGGAGCCGTCCGGGGCGCGCCGCGCGGTGGTGCGCAGCGCCTGGAGGTCGGAGCCGCCGCCCGGTTCGGTCAGCGCCATGGCGGCGCGCACCTCGCCGGTCGCCAGCAGGGGCAGCCAGCGCTCGCGCTGCCGCTCGGTCCCGTACCGCAGGATCATCGTGCACACCACCGTGTGGCCGCCCATCGCGCCCGCCAGGCTCATCCAGCCGCGCGCCAGCTCCTCGGTGACCAGGGCGTAGCAGGGGGTGCTGACGGCCGTGCCGCCGTAGGTCTCGGGGACGGCCAGGCCGAAGACCCCGAGTTCCTTCATCCGCTCGATCAGGTGGTGCGGATAGCTGTCGGAGTGTTCCAACTCCCGTGCCACGGGCCGTACATCGCGCTCCACGAAGTCATGGACGAGGTCGACGGCGGCGCGCTCCTCGGGGGAGAGGCCGCAGGGGTCGGCGGGGGAGTCGGTCATGGCGAACCACCCTTCCACTGAACGGATTTCACTGCCACCATGGGCGCGCTCGCGCCACATCAGCGAACATCGTCCGCGTACCTGAACTCCCGTCCCGGAGGGGTGTGTCCATGGAAGGCCGGATGGAGCGACGTACGGAGCGCAGCACGGAGCGCGAAACCGCAGGCCGCCCGGCCCGCCGGCGATTCCTCGCCGCGGGCGCCGCGCTGGCGGCCGTGGCGGCGCTGCCCGCGCTGTCGGCCCCCGCGGCGGCGGCCGGCCGGAGCCCGGCGGGGGCGCACCCCGCACCGGCCCTGCCCGGCCGCGCGGAGATCACCGCCGTCCTGCGCCGGGTCGCCGACCACTGGCTGGCCGCCCACGCCGACCCCGGCGACAACCAGTGGGCCCGCGCCACCTTCTTCAGCGGCCTGATGGCCCTGCACCGCCTCACCCGCGAGCCGCGCTATCCCCACTACGCCCGAGGCTGGGCCGAGAAGCACCGCTACGGGCTGCACAACGGCGTCACCACCCGCCACGCCGACGACCACTGCGCCGGCCAGACCTACCTCGACCTGTACGCGTGCGAGCCGGATCCGGCCAGGATCGCCGCGATCGAGGAGTCCTTGCACCGAATGACGTACACCGACCGCCCGGACAAGCACGACGACTGGTGGTGGGACGACGCCCTGCACATGGCCATGCCGCCGTTCGCCCGCATCGGCGCGCTGCGCCGCGACACGGCCTACTGGGACAAGCTGTACGCGCTGTACTCGCACACCAAGCACACCGAGGGCGGCCCCGGCCTCCACGACGCGAAGAGCGGCCTGTGGTACCGCGACAAGCGCTTCCTGCCCGGCGGCATCCTCTCTCCGGACGGCAGACCGGTGCTGTGGTCCCGGGGCAACGGCTGGGTGGCCGGCGGCCACGTCAAGACCCTCAAGGCCCTCCCCGCCCGGCACCCCGACGTCCCCGAGTACCGCGCGGCGCTCGTGCGGGAACTGGCCGCGCTGCGCGCGGTCCAGCGCCCCGACGGGTTCTGGAATGTGAACCTCGCCGACCCCCGGCACTTCCCCGGCCCGGAGACCAGCGGCACGGCCTTCTTCCTCTACGCCACCGCCTACGCGCTGCGCGCCCGCCTCGTCGGGGCCGCCGCGTTCGAGCCCGTGGCGGCCCGCGCCTGGCACGGTCTGGTCACCACCGCCGTCCACCCCGACGGCTTCCTGGGGTACGTGCAAAAGCCCGGCGACCGCCCCGACTCCCACCAGCCCGTCACCTACCAGGACACCGCGGACTTCGGCGTCGGCGCCTTCCTGCTGGCGGGTACGGAGCTGGCGGAACTCACCGGGAAGTGAACGGGCCGCCGGTGCCCGGGAGGTCTCAACTCCCGTGCACCCGCGGCGCATTGGTCAATGCTGGGGCAGGACCACCGCTTTGACCGCGGTCGCGTCCCGGGCGCCCGCGGTGAGCGCCAGCTCGGTCTCGTCCAGGCCGTAGCGGTGGGTCACCAGCCGGTCCAGGTCGACCTCGCCGCCCGCGACGAGGCTCAGCGCGGTGGGCCAGGTGTGGGCGTAGCGGAAGGTCCCGGTCACCTCGAGTTCGTAGTTCTGCACACGGCTCAGCGGGAGGGTGACCTCCTCGCCGCCCATGCCGACCAGTACGGCCCGCCCGGCGCGGGCCAGTTGGCCGACGGCCTCGGTGGTCGCCGGCCCGGAGCCGGAGCACTCCAGCAGCACCTGCGGCTCGAAGCCGCTCCCGGATAGCGGTGCGGCGGTCGCGTCGAGGGTGGCGGTGGCGCCCAACTCCCGTGCCAGGGAAAGGCGGTGGGGGTTGATGTCGCTGACCACGACCTCGCTCGCGCCGAAGGCCAGCGCCGTCTGCAGCGCCACCAGGCCGATCGGCCCCGCGCCGGTCACCAGCACCCGGTCGCCGGGCCGCACCCGCCCCTTCTCGTTGGCCCACACGCCGACCGACAGCGGCTCCAGGAGTGCGGCGGCCTCGTCGGAGACCCGGTCGGGCACCGGGTGCGCGAAGTCCTCGTGGGCCAGGGCGAATTGGGCGAACGCGCCGTCGGCCTGTCCGGGCATCGCGTAGAAGTGCATCGCCTCGCACAGGTTGTAGCGGCCCCGCCGGCACTGCTCACAGGCCGCGCACGGCGTCCCCGGCTCGATGGAGACCCGCTGGCCCACGGACCGCCGGGTCACACCTTCGCCGGTGGCCACGATCACGCCGCTGGGTTCGTGGCCCAGGATGAGCGGCCCCCGCACGGCCCAGCTGCCCAGCCTGCCCTCCTCGTAGAAGTGGACGTCCGAGCCGCAGGTGCCCACCGCGAGGATCTGCACCAGCACCTGCCGGGGGCCGGGCGCGGGGACCGGGACCTCCTCGACGGCCAGGGTGCGCGGGCCGCGCTGGACGGCGGCCCGCATCGTGGCGGGAAGGGCGCTCATGACGCCGCCAGGCCGGGCACGATCTGGAGCTTGCGCCCGGTGCCCTGCCCGAAGGTGTCCAGGGCGGTGGCGTACTCGGACAGGGCGAACCGGTGGGTGATCATCGTCTCGCAGTCGACGACGCCCTTGCCCAGCAGCTCCACCGCCCGCCCGTAGCTGTGCAGGATCGCCATGCTGCCGACGATGCGGATCTCGTCGTTGTAGATGCGAAACGGCGAGAAGCGCGCCGTCTCCTGGTCGGGGGCGCAGCCGAACTGCTGGAACGTACCGCCGCGCACGGGCCGGGTCAGCCCGTCCTCGATGGCCCGGACGTTGCCGGTGCAGTCGGTGACCACCTCCCAGCCGCGCGGGTGGTCCGCCACCAGGGCGTCCGCGTGCGTGGCCACCGCGTCGGCGCCCAGCGTGCGGGCCACCTCCAGGCGGGCCGCGTTGGTGTCGACCACCGAGACCGAGGCCGCGCCCGCGCGCCGGGCCACCTGGAGGTAGAGCAGGCCCATGGTGCCCGCGCCGTAGATCAGGAAGTGGTCGCCCAGCTTGGGGGCGACCAGGTCGAAGCCGCGCACGATGGTGGACAGCGGCTCGATCAGCGGGGCGTGCTCCAGGGCCACCGTCCGCGGCAGCCGGTAGCAGTTGCGGGCGGGCACCTTGACGTACTCCGCGCAGGCGCCGTCCACGGTGATGCCGACGGTGCCCCAGTGCTCGCACAGATTCCCGCGGCCTATGGCGCAGAAGTGGCAGGCGCCGCAGTAGATGGCCGGGTCGGCGGCGACGGCGTCGCCCTCGGCGAACGCGGTGACGCCCGCGCCGATAGCGACCACCTCGCCGGAGAACTCGTGCCCCGGTATCACCGGGTAGCGCGTCGGCCCGAACTCGCCCGCCAGCATGTGCACATCGGTCCCGCACAGCCCCGCGGCGGCGACCCGCAGGACGACCTCGCCGGGCCCCGGCACCGGGTCCGCGACCGTGGTGAGGGACATCTTGTCCGGCTCCTCGATGACAACTGCGCGCATGGTCGTTACCGCCTTTCACAAGGGTTGGGGCCTCGGCACTGCATGACGTCGCGTCAAGCGGCGCGCAGATTACGGGATTCGACCTGCCGGATCTTCTCCACCTTGGGCGCGGAGCGGCCGCCCGCGAAGTCGGCGGCCAGCCAGTGGTCCAGGCACACCAGGGCGGCCTGCACGCCCATGGTGCGCGCGCCGAAGCAGGCGATCTGCGCGTCGTTGGACTTGCGGGCGCGCTCGGCGCTGTAGCTGTCGGGGATCTGCGCGGCCCGGATGCCGGGCACCTTGTTGGCCGCGATGGCCATGCCGATGCCGGTGCCGCAGATCAGGACGGCGCGCTCGTACGTGCCCTGCGCCACGCCCAGGGCCACGCGCTCGGCGACGTCGGGGTAGTCCTCGCCGCCGCTCGCGCTCAGGTCGGTGACCGGGTATCCGCGCTCGGTGAGGTGGGCGACCATCGCGTCCCGCATGGCGGTTCCGGCGTCGTCGCAGCCGACGGCGACGCGGCCGCTGCCGCCGCCCGCCGCCTGCTGTGCGGCGCCCTGTGTGGTGTGCTGCATCGCTGTCTCCTCGTCCGCTGATGTCACCGGCGGGGCTCAGGCCGCCGAGATCTCCTTCAGGACCGTGCGCAGGCCCTCGGTGTCGTGGGCGCGGCGGCCCAGGAACAGCCCGTCGACGCTGCCGGAGAGCTGCTCGAAGGTGCCGGGTCCGGCCGTGCCCCCGTAGATGACCCGGCCGCGCCCATCGTGCTCGCGCAGACAGGCGCGCACGGCGGCGGCCACGGTCCGTACGTGCTCGGCGGGCGCGGGACGGCTCGCGCCGATGGCCCAGACCGGTTCGTAGGCGACGATGACCGCGCTGCCCGGTACGGCGCCGCCGAGCGCCGAGCGCACCTGGGTCACCGTCTCCCGTACGGCAGTTGGCAGGTCGGTGCCGTCGCGCTCGCCCGCGCAGATGACGGGGACGAGCCCGGCGCGGGTGGCCGCGCGGGTCTTCGCGGCGACGATCTGGTCCGTCTCGCCGAAGTGCGCCCGGCGCTCGGCGTGGCCGACCTCCACATAGCGCGCGCCGGTCTCGGCGAGCATCCCGGCGGAGACCTCGCCGGTCCACGCGCCGCTCTCGGCCCAGTGCACGTCCTGCGCGCCGTACCCGATGCCGGTGGCGCCCAGCAGCTCGCGGGCGTCGGCCAGGGCCGGGAAGGCGGGCAGCGCGAAGAGGTCGACGGGCCGGGGGAGGGCGGCCAGGGTGCCGGACAGCCCGGCCAGCTCCGCGAGCCACTTCCGGGTCTCGGCGAGGCCGAAGTAGAGCTTCAGGGACACCCCGACCACCGGTCGTCTCTCCGGTGCGGAGGCCTCGGGAATCACGTCGTTCATGATGCTTCCAACAAAATCACATGTGAAGTTCTCAAATCAAGACGTGAACATCACGGGATCGGTGTGATTTCTGTGGTGTTCCCGCCGCGGCATCCGCGCTGCGGCCCCCGGCCCCGCCCCGGCGGCCGGCCCCCTCAACCCGGAGGTGGGCGGCATATCACCATCCCGTTAAAGTCGGAGCGATATCGACGGAACGGCGCAGGTGAACGCGCCGACGCGGGGCCCGGGCACCGGCCGCCCCGAGGGGAGGACACGGATCCACATGAGTCGCCGCTCCAACGGATTAGTGGCCATCTGGGCCGAGGCGCAGCGCCAGCAGCAACGCCAGCACGAGGCGCAGCGCCGCGAGCGGGCACAGGACCTGCGCGAGCAGGAGCGGCGGCAGCGGGACACCGAGCGGGCGATGGCCCGCATGCACCGGGAGCGCCAGCAGGCCTACCGCCGCCGGCGGGAGGCCGACGCCCAGGCCAGGACCGAGGAGCTGGAGGCCCGCGTCGCCGCCCTGACGGGCCTGCTCGCCGAGGGCTGCCGGGCGCCCGCCTTCAGCGCCGCCTCGCTCAAACAGCCCGAGCAGGTCCAGGAGTTCGCGCCCGGCCGGCTCGCCACCCCGATCCCGCTGCCCGACCCCGCCGCGTACCAGCCCCAGGGCGGCGGCTGGGGAGCGGCCCGCCGCGCCCAGGCCCAGCAGGAGGCACACGCCCGCTACGAGCGGGACTGGTACGCCGCACAGGCAGCCGAGCACCAGCGCCGGCAGCAACTGGCCGACTACCGGCGGCAGTACGACCAGTGGGCCGCCGGACAGCTGGCCTCGGTCAGGGCGCACAACGCCGGGATCGAGGAGCTGCTGGGCCGGCTGCGCGCGGGCGAGGCGGAGGCGGCCGTGGAGTACTTCTCCGCGGCCCTGTACGCGTCCACCGGCTGGCCCGAGGGCTTCCCGCACCAGGTGTCGGCGGCGTACGACCCGATGGCCCGTCAGCTGGTGCTGGACTGGGAGCTGCCGGGCTACGACATCGTGCCCGAGGCCAAGTCGGTGCGGTACATGCCCGGCGCCGACCAGGACAAGGAGACCGCCAGGCCGGCCGCCCAGCGCCGGGCCCTGTACCGCGACGTCCTCGCCCAGTGCGTGCTGCTGGCGCTGCGCGACCTCTTCGCCGCCGATGCCTTCCACACCCTGGACTCGGTGGCCCTGAACGGGTTCGTGGACGGGGTGGACCCGGCCACCGGCCGCCCCGCGCAGATCTTCCTGGCCACCGTCATGGCCTCCCGCAGCGCCTTCGAACCGCTCAACCTCGCCCAGGTCAGCGCCGTGGACTGCCTGACCGACGGGCTGCGCGGCCAGCTCTCCGCGCGCCCCGACCAGGGCGTCGCCGTACGCCCCGGACGCCTGCCCGGTGACGTCGGCAGCGGCGTGGTGCGGCACGGCGGCGAGGAGGAGCCGGACCTCTTCGCCATGGACCCGCTCGCCTTCGAGGACCTGGTCGCCGAACTCTTGCGCGCCATGGGCATGCAGGCGGTGACCACCCAGCGCTCCGGCGACGGCGGGGTGGACGTGGACGCGCTGGACCCCGACCCCATCCGCGGCGGCAAGATCATTGTGCAGGTCAAGCGCTACCGCAACACCGTCCCGCCCACCGCCGTCCGCGACCTGTACGGCACCGTCCAGTCCGAAGGCGCCAACAAGGGCGTCCTGGTGACCACCTCACGCTTCGGACCCGGCGCCCACACCTTCGCCAACGGCAAGCCGCTGACCTTGATCTCCGGGCCGGAACTCATCGACCTGCTCGCCCGCCACGGGCTGCGCGGACGGCTGGGCGAGGCCACCGTCCCCGCGCAGCGCACCGGCCCGGAACCCGCCGCCGAGCCGCAGGACCGGCCCGCCGCCGCGTCCGCACCGGCGCACCCTGACTCCCCGCGGGCCGCCCCCGAGGACCCGGCCGGGCGCGAGGAGTCCCCGCAGGACCACAACATCCTCGGCATGAACTGGTCCGGCGCCGTCGCACTGGACGTCTGCGCCCTGGTGTGCCGGGGCAGCGCCGTACTGAGCGAGGACCACTTCGTCTTCTACAACAACCCGCGCACCCCGGACGGTTCGGTGCGGATGCTGCCCGGCTTCGCGCCCGACCGCGCCGCCGTACAGGTGCGCTTCGAGGACCTGCCCTCCGGCGCGGACCGCCTCGTCCTGGTCGCCGCCATCGACCCGCAGGCCGACCCCGACGCCGACCTGTCCGGATTCACCGAGGCGAGCATCCGGCTGCTGGACGCCGCGGGCACCGAGCTGGGCACCCTGGAGGTCTCCGAGGGCAGACGCGGCGAAAGGGCCCTCGTCCTCGGCTCCTTCCGCCGACGGGCGGGCGGGGACTGGGACTTCGTGATCGGCGGCAAGGGCTATCCGGGCGGACTGGAGGCACTGGTCCAGGACTTCGGCATCGAGGTGGCCTGAGCCCCCGTGTCCGGCGGGGCCCGGTGAGCCGCAGCGCGCGGTTGCGCGCCCGGAGCGCCGGGCGCTACCGCACGCCTGGGGCGAGCCGGCGGAGCGTCTGTCGTACCCGTCCGTACGGGGCCATGGTGGGAGGACCGCTCGGGTGTCCCGGCACTGCGGACCGGGGCTGCCGGGCGCGGAGGGGGACACCATGGCACCGTTCATCCCACCACGGGCCGTCGCGGCGCTGACGGCAGCCGTACTGGCCCTGGCGCTCACCGCCACCGGCTGCGGCAACGGCGACTCCGGGGCCGACGTCAAGGCGGTGGCCGCGGGGGAGTTGGGCCCCGACCCCTTCTTCACCCAGTCCCTCGGCACGGACCGGCGCGGCCTGGGCCCGGGGGGCGCGGGCGGGGTCCGCACCGGCGACGTGGCGGGCCTGTACGGCGGCACGTTGAACAAGAGCAGCTGCGACAAGGCGGGCCTGATCCGTTTTCTGACCGACCCGCGCAACGCCGGCAAGGCCCGCGCCTGGGCGAAGATCCACGGCATCGACGCCAAGGACATCACCCGGTACGTCAGGCCGCTGACCCCCGTACTCCTGCGCAACGACACGCTCGTGAAGAACCACGGCTTCCGCAAGGGCGCGGCCACCGCCTTCGAGTCCCTGCTGGAGGCGGGCATCGCGGTGCTCATCGACCGCCTGGGCCGCCCGGTCGTCAAGTGCAACTGCGGCAATCCCCTCGCCCCGCCCTCGGTGCGCCCGGACCAGATCAGCCCCGACATCATCGGCGACGCGGACTGGCGCAAGCGCTACGACCCGAAGAAGACCACGACCGTCAAGCCCGGCAAGAAGCCGCCGCGCAAGGGCCGGTTCCATCTGACCGACGTCGTCAGCGGCAAGGGCATCGGCCGCCCGGCGGGCAGCGACGTCGCCTCGGACGTCACCCTGCCCGCTCCGCCGCCGCTGCCCGCGCCGACTCCGACCCCGGTGCCGGAGACCTCCACGACGCCGCCGCCCAGCCCCACCACGGCCCCGCCCCCGCCGGAGATCGTCGGCACCTGGCGGGCCGGGCCCTCGGAGATGCGCATCAGTGCGACGGGACCCGACACGTACTCCGGTGTGGCGCTGAAGGAGATCCTCAGCGGTAAGAACTGTGTGACCCCCGAGGGCCGGGAGCTGTGGACCATGTCGGGCAAGGGCCCGCGCTTCGAAGGCCTCGTGGACACCTCGGACTACTGGACCTGTGAGGAACTGAGCCCGGAGCAGGCGGTCTGGGAGCTGACCGACCCCAACAGCCTGCGCATGTGTGTGACCTTCGCCCAGCGGGAGCACTGCGCCACATGGGCCCGCGTCGGCGCATGACGGCCGGGCGCACGGCGGCCGGTGCGCCCCTCACCGGCACAGCCGCGCGATCAGTTCCTCGCGGCAGGTCACCCCGGTCTTGCGGTAGATGGCCTTGAAGTGGTCGTTGACCGTATGCGGTGACAGGCCCAGTCGGCGGGCCACCTGCTTGGCGGGCAGGCCCTCCAGCGCCAGTTCCAGTACGCCGCGCTCGCGGGGCGTGATGCCGTACCAGGCGGCCACGGCGGGCAGCAACTGGTCGGCGGTGGCGGGCTGTACGGTGACGGCCACCTCGTCCGACGCCCCGCCGCCCAGCAGTTGGCCGCGCACCGCGATCCAGCCCGCGGTGGTCGGGATGAGGGTCTGCGCCGGGAACGGGCAGTGCCGCGCGACATAGGTGGTGTGCCACACCACCACGGCCAGGTCGTCCTCGGGCACCTGGAGGTTGGGCACACAGGCGTGCAGCCAGTCGCGGCCCGTCGGCGTCGCCGCCCTGATCCTGTTGTCGCCGCCGAAGATGACCACGCCCGGCTCCGGCGCCCCGCGCAGCGCGGACATCGGCAGCTGTCGTACGAAGCGCTTGACGGCGGCGACCAGAGCGGGCACCAGGAGCTGTGCGTGCATGGCGTCGCCGGGCGAGAACGAGGGGCGGCCGCGCTCGCGCAGCAGGAGCATCGTGCCCCACATGACGCCGTCCATCACCAGCGCGATGCGCAGTTCGCTGCCGAAGCCCTGCGGGACCATGATGTCGTGCAGTCGCGGGCTGCGCCGCTCCTCGGGCGCGCCGCAGCCCAGCACACCGACCCGGGACGGGCCGCGCACCAGCTGCGAGAACGGGTGCAGATCACGGCCGTTGGCCTCGTCGTCCAGCAGCCGGGGCAGCGACTGTCTGTGGTAGCCGTGCTCCCGGGCCAGGAAGCAGCCCATGCGTGAGACGGGGTCGTGGCCGGAGAGCATATAGCCGTCGTGCGGGACCAGCCGCCCGATCTGGCGGGAGACCTCATGGCCCAGCTCGGTCACGGTGGTGGCCTCTCCCGCCACTGCCGGAACCGTCCGGTGGACCGTCTCCACCTGCGGTGTCATGCACCGAGTATGCCCGTGGTCAACCCCCCGGTTCTCGGGATTTCTCACTCCGGGTGCACAAGCGATGCTCGTTGCGTAACCGGTCCACGGTGACAGCCGCCGACAGACGGCGACGCGGGGTACCGGACCGACAGGAAAGAACGGGAGTCAGTGATGCGACGTCGACTCACAGCGGCGGCCCTGGTGATGGGGCTCTCCGGCGCGGCAACCGGCATGACGGCGACGCCCGCCGGGGCGGCGGGGGACTTCGCGATCCGCAGCGGCCTGCACGGCATGTGCCTGGCCACCAACGGGGACAACGTGGAGGTGCAGAACTGCCGGGACATCGGCAGCCAGCAGTGGTTCTGGCAGGGCAGGACGCTGCGCAACCGCGCCGAACTGCACTGCCTGGACGTGCGCAACGGCGAGCCCAACGCGCCGGCCCAGGCGGTCGGCGACTGCCACGGCCAGGCCAACCAGCGCTGGGACTACGCCGACGAGCACCTGATCACGCAGGTCAACGGGCAGTGCCTGGCCATCCAGAACAACGGCGACCCCAGCGAGCACGCGGGCATCAACCTGCGCAACTGCGCCGGGGTGGCCTGGCAGGTCTGGAAGCTGCCGCCGCCCCCGGCCTGACGGTCCCTCAAGCAGCGGGTCCCGGCCCCCGCGGGGGTGGGTGCCGGGACCCGCACGGACCGCACACGGCCGGCCGCGCCGGGGACCGCCGGGCGCACCCGGCGCGGCCGGACAACGCCCCAGGGGTGACCGGGGCCTGGCGTCGAAGTCCCGCCCGGCGGACGACAGGGCCTACAGCCCCGCGAGATCCGCCAGCACCCGCGCCTCGTGGAGCACATCGGCGCCGTCGTCCGCCTCGTCGTGGTCGGCGCACCACAGTGCGGTCTCCACACAGCGCGCGGCGGCCCACGCCATCAGCCGCTGCGCGTCCTCGCCCACCGCCTCGGCCACCAGGGCGAACCGCTCGCGCAGGAGCGGCAGCGGGTCCTGGTGCACCTCGTCGTCGAAGGGGTCGTCGACCTGGGAGAGCAGCGGCCACGGGTCGTACCCCGGGTCGCCGACCATGGGCTTGGGGTCGATGGCCAGCCAGGGGCGGCGCTCGGCGGCCAGGACGTTGCCGGGGTTGAAGTCCCCGTGCACCACCACCTCGCGGGTGGCGGTGGCGGGCAGCTTGCGCAGCAGGTCCGCGCCGAGCGCGACCAGCCCGCGGTCGTAGCCGGGCCGCAGCCGGAGCATGCGCTCCTCGGTGATATCGGCCCACTCGGCGCACACGTCCGCGACCCGCTCCAGCTCGCCGTCGGGCGGCACCGGTGCGGCCCACAGCTGCGAGAGCAGTCCGGCGGCCAGCGACAGCCGCTCCTCGGGCGGCAGTCGGGCCGCGCCCAGCTCCGTACCGGGCGTGCAGCGCTCCACCAGGAGGGCGTAGCGCTCGCGGTCCTGGCGCAGCGCGCGTACGGCGCCGTTGCCGTCCCACACCCGCAGCCCGGTGCCCTCCCCGGCCGCCTCGCGGTGCGGCCAGGTCACCTTCAGCACCGCGGTCCGGCCGTCGGGGAGTTCGGCGGGCGCCACCCACGAGCAGCTGCCGCCGTGGATCGGCGCCCCGAGCCGCAGCTCCCACTCCTGCTGTACGTCGCGCAGCAGCGCGGGCAGGCGGTCCAGCCAGGCGCGGCCGGAGGGGGTCTTCCCCATGTGGGCGACGACGGGGAGAGCGGGCGGGACGAGGGGGTCGGGGAGCGGGGTGGTGTGGGCCATTCGTGCAGCGTAGGCGCTTTGCGGGAGCGGTCGGCCGACTGCGGGCCGATTGCGGCTGGTCGCGCAGTTCCCCGCTGACGGGGGCGCGGGCCCGGGCCGCTGTCCGGGCGATATCGGTCGCTGGGTGTCTGAAAGCGGCACGAATTATCAATCAATTGAGCAATTCGGCTGATATCTGTCAGGCGTGAACGTCTATCGACGGTACGGAGCAGTCGCGCTGCTCGTCGCGCTGGCTGTGGGGTGCGGTACCGAGCGGCACCTTCCGCAGCAGGCCTCGCCGGGCGGCCGCCACCAGGGCGCCGCCGGGTCCGTGGCCCGGCCCGCCACGGCGTCCAAGGCCCGTGCCCCGCGGCCCTTCACCCTCGTCGCCTCCGGGGACGTCATCGCCTCCTATCCCTCCGTCCTGCGCACCGCCCGGCGTGACGCCGGTGGGACCGGATACGACTTCCGGCGCATTCTGGCCGGGGTGAAGAGCGTCATCGCGCCCGCCGACCTGGCGATCTGTCACCTGGAGACGCCGCTGGGCGGGCCCGGCGGCCCGTTCACCGGCTATCCGCTGTTCAAGGCGCCGCCCCAGCTGGTCACCGCGCTGAAGGCCACCGGCTACGACTCCTGCTCCACCGCCTCCAACCACACCCTGGACGACGGCGCGGCGGGTGTGCGCCGCACCCTGGACGCCATGGACCGGGCCGGGCTGCGCCATGTCGGCTCGGCCCGCAGCGCCGCCGAGGCCGCCGGGCCCGCGCTGCTCCAGGCCCCCGGCGGTGCCCGGGTCGCCCAGCTCGCCTACACCTACGGCACCAACGGCACCCCGCTCCCGGCGGGCAAGCCGTTCAGCGTCAACCTCCTGGACGCCCGGCGGATCATCCACGACGCCCGCGCCGCGCGCCGGGCCGGCGCCGACATCGTGGTGGTCAGCCCGCACTGGGGCACGGAGTACCGGACGGAGCCGGACGCCCAGCAGCTCGCCCTCGCCCGCGCCCTCACCGCCTCCCGGACCGCGGGCCGCCCCGACATCGACCTGATCATCGGGACCCACGCGCACACCCCGCAGCCGTACGAGAAGGTCAACGGCACCTGGGTCGTGTACGGCATGGGCGACCAGATCGCCGGGATCATGGAGAGCCCGCGCGGCAACTGGGGCAGCATCGCCCGCTTCCGTTTCGTGCCGCCCAAGAAGGCGGGCGGGCGCTGGGAGGTGGCCCGCGCCGAGTTCGTACCGCAGCTCTGCGACCACGGCCCGCCGCTGCGCATGGTCAACCTCGCCGCCACACCCCGCTTCGCGGGCGTGCGCGAGGCGATCCGCCGGGCCGTGCTCAGCCGGGGAGCTGCCGCTGCCGGGCTGAGAATGGGCAGGTGAGAGCGGCCCCGGGGCCGGGCGGCGGCGCGGTGTGGAACCCTTGAGTGCCCCGCCGCGCGCCGCTTTCCGAGCCGGGCCGGCGGGTTTCCACAAGCCCGAAGACGAGACAGACCAGAAACCAGAAAGGGGCGTACCGGCGGTGACCGAGAGTGCGGCCGTACGGTCCCGCAATCCGCGCGGACAGGGCGAGCGGCTGCGGGAGGAGCTCCTGAGCGCCACCGAGCGGCTGCTCGAAGAGGTCGGCAGCGAGGACGCCCTGTCGCTGCGGGCGGTGGCCCGCGAGGCGGGCGTCGCGGCGCCCAGCATCTACCGGCACTTCGCGGACAAGACCGAGCTGGTGTGGGCGACGCTGGAGATCACCTACGAGCGGCTGGCCCAAGCCATGGCCGAGGCGCGCGCCGAGGTGGACGAGAGCGATCCGCACGAGCGGCTGCGGGCCCAGCTGCGTGCCTATTGCCGTTATGCCGTCGACCACCCCGCCAAGTACCGCCTGCTGTACGAGACCCGGCAGACCCCGGTGGACAACGAGCGGCTGGCCGGGCACCCGGCGGCGGCGCTGGTGCGCGCCCTGCACACGGCGCTCGCAGCGTGCGAGGCGGCGGGCTGGCGGGTGCGCGGCGCGCGCGAGGAGGCGCCGTACGTGCTGTGGTCGGCGGTGCACGGGCGGGTCATGCTCTGGCAGGTGATGCCCAGCCGTAAGGACAGCAGGCGGCTCTACCGCTTCGTGGACGAGATCCTGGGGCTGTTGCTGGAGCGCTGAGTCAGCGGCCCCCGGGGGGGGGGGGGGGGGGGGGGGGGGGGGGGGGTGACGGACCGTCCGTCACCCACCCCCGTCTCTTTGCCCACGCATTACAGATGTAAGTTTACGAGTGTTAGGCGAACGTTCGACTCATGGCGCACGCCCCCTGCCGGCGTGCTCGCAAGGAGCGGCATGACACTCCCCACCACCTCTCTCGCCCCCCTGCCGACGGACCCGCCCGCCGGCTGCCCCTTCGACCCGCCCGCCGAGTTCGGCCGGCTGCGCACCGAAGAGCCCGTCACCAAGATCTCGCTGCCGGACGGGAGCCGGGCCTGGCTCGTCACCCGCTACGCCGACATCCGCGCCGTCCTCGGCGATGTCCGCTTCAGCTCCGACACCACCCGCCCCGGCTACCCCAGCAGCGGCATGACCGGCGGCGCCACCACCGAACACCGCGGCTTCATCCGCATGGACCCGCCCGAGCACACCCGGCTGCGCCGCATGGTGACCCGCGAGTTCATGGTCAAGCGGGTGGAGGCGCTGCGCCCCGAGATCCAGCGGATCACCGACGAGCTGTGCGACGCGATGGAGCGCGAGCACGGCGAGGGCGGCGCGGTGGACCTGGTGGAGGCGCTCGCGCTGCCCGTACCCTCCCTCGTCATCAGCCTCCTGCTGGGCGTCCCCTACGAGGACCACGAGCTCTTCCAGAAGCTCACCGGCACCCTGCTCGCCCGCGAGGTCCCGCACCAGGAGCGCGAGGCGGCCCGCGCCGAACTGCGCGGCTACCTCGGCGAGTTGGTGGCCGCCAAGGACGCCGCCCCCGGCGACGACATCCTCAGCCGCCTGATCACCGAGCAGGAGCGGCCCGGCGAGATCAGCCGCGCCGATGTCGTCGCCTTCGCCGGGCTGCTGCTCATCGCGGGGCACGAGACCACCGCCAACATGATCGGCCTGAGCGCCCTGACCCTGATGCGCGATACGGACTCCGCCGAGCGGCTGCGCAAGGACCCCACCCTGCTGCGCGGCGCCGTCGAGGAACTCCTGCGCTTCCACAGCATCATCCGCAACGGACCGCGCCGCGTCGCCACCGAGGACATCGAGATCGGCGGACAGCCGATCCAGGCCGGTGAGGGCGTCGTGGTCGCCGTCCCCTCCGCCAACCGCGACGAGGAGGTCTTCCCCGACGCCGACCGCCTGGACGTCGCCCGCCCCAACGCCCAGCACCACGTCGCCTTCGGCTACGGCATCCACCAGTGCCTGGGCCAGGCCCTGGCGCGCGTCGAACTCCAGGTCGTCATCGGCACCCTGCTGCGCCGCTTCCCCGGCCTGCGCCCCGCCGTCCCCGTCGAGCAGATCCCCTTCCGCGGCGACATGGCCATCTACGGCTGCCACGCGCTGCCCGTCACCTGGTAACACCCCCGACCCCCACCACTGGAGCCCCCTGCCATGAAGATCACCCTTGACGCCGACAAGTGCTGCGCCGCCGGACAGTGCGTGCTGATCGCCCCCGAGGTCTTCGACCAGCGCGACGAGGACGGCATCGTCGAGCTCCTGGACGCCGCCCCGCCCGCGGAGCAGCACGACGCGGTCCGCGAGGCCGCCGCCATCTGCCCGGCCGCCGTCATCCTGGTGCACGAGTGAGCGCCACGTCCTCGCGACCGGCGCGCATCGCCGTCGTCGGCGCCTCGGCGGCCGGGCTCGCCGCCGCCGAGGCGCTGCGCCGGGGCGGCTGGACGGGCGCGCTGACCCTCGTCGGCGACGAACCCCACCTCCCCTACGACCGGCCGCCGCTGTCCAAGCAACTCCTGTGCGGCGACTGGGAACCGGACCGGCTGGCCCTGCGCGGCAGCGAACAGCTCGACGCGCTGGAGGCCGAGCTGCGCCTGGGCGTACGGGCCACCGGCCTTCGGACGGCGAGCACCGGGCACACCGTCGTCCTCGCCGACGGCACCCGCCTGGACTGCGACGGTGTGATCGTGGCCACCGGTGTACGGGCCCGCACCCTGACCGCGGCGCAGGGCGTGTCCGGCGTGCACACCCTGCGCACCCTCGACGACGCCCTGGCCCTGCGCGCGCGCCTGTCCGGCCCCGCCATCCGGGTCGCGGTCCTCGGCAACGGCGTCCTGGGCTGCGAAACGGCAGCCGTGGCACGGGAGTTGGGGCACGAGGTCACCCTCGTCGGCCGCGACCCGCTGCCGATGGCCCGTACGGTGGGCCGCGAGGTCGCCGAACTGCTCGCGGACGAGCACCGCGCGCACGGCGTACGCCTGCTTACCGGCACCGTCCAGGACCTGGACACCGAGGACGGCCGGCTCACCGGCCTGCGCCTGGCCGACGGCACCCGCATCCCGGCCGACGTGGCCCTCGTCGCCATCGGCTCCGAGCCCGCCGTCGACTGGCTGCGCGCCACCCCCGGCCTGGACACCACCGACGGCCTGCGCTGCGACGCGTACTGCGCCGCCGCCCCCGGCATCTACGCCGCGGGCGACGTCGCCCGCTGGCACCACCCCGTCCACGGCCGCGAGCTGCGCGTGGAGCACCGGATGAACGCCACCGAGCAGGGCATGGCCGCCGCCCGCAACCTCCTGGCCGAGCTCGGCCCCACGGGGGCGCCCCCGCGCCGCCCCTTCGCGCCCGTGCCCTACTTCTGGTCCGACCAGTACGGGCTGAAGATCCAGGCGTACGGGGTCCTGGCCGGCGCCGACCGCGTGGAGACGGCCGTCCTGGACAAGGAGGAGCGGCGCATGGCCGCCCTGTACGGCAGCGGCGGCCTGGCCTGCGGCGTCCTGGCCATCGGGCTGCCGCCGCGCCGGGTCCGCGCCCTGCGGGCCACCATCGCCACCCCCGTCCCCTGGGAGGAGGCACGCGAAAAGGTCCTCGTGGACGCGGCCGTCTGACCGTGCCCGATCATGGGGGGTATGACCGACTCGTACGTACGGGTGCGCGGCGCCCGTGAGCACAACCTCCGCGGAATCGATGTGGACATCCCGAGGGACACCATCACGGTGTTCACCGGGGTGTCCGGATCGGGCAAGTCCTCCCTGGCTTTCGGCACCCTCTACGCCGAGGCCCAGCGCCGCTACTTCGAGTCGGTCGCCCCCTATGCCCGCCGCCTCATCCACCAGGTCGGTGCCCCCAAGGTCGAGGACATCACCGGGCTGCCGCCCGCCGTCGCCCTGGAACAGCGCCGCTCCGCCCCCACCTCGCGCTCCTCCGTCGGCACCGTCACCACCCTGTCCAACACCCTGCGGATGCTCTTCTCCCGCGCCGGTGACTACCCCGCGGGCGCCGATCGCCTGGACTCCGACGCCTTCTCGCCCAACACCGCGGCGGGCGCCTGCCCCGAGTGCCACGGCCTGGGCCGCGTGCACCGCGTCACCGAGCAGTCCCTGGTCCCCGACCCCTCCCTGTCCATCCGCGACGGCGCCATCGCCGCCTGGCCCGGCGCCTGGCAGGGCAAGAACCTCCGCGACATCCTCGCCACCCTCGGCCACGACATCGACCGGCCCTGGCAGGAGCTGCCCGCGGCCGACCGCGAGTGGATCCTGTTCACCGACGAACAGCCGGTGGTCACCGTCCACCCCGTCCGCGAGGCCGGCCGTATCCAACGCCCCTACAAGGGCCAGTACATGAGCGCCCGGCGCTATGTGCTGCACACCTACTCCGACTCCAAGAGCGAGACGCTGCGGGCCCGGGTGCGCCGCTTCATGGTCGCCGCCGACTGCCCGGTGTGCCAGGGGCGGCGGCTGCGCGCCGAGGCGCTCGCCGTGACCTTCGCCGGGCACGACATCGCCCACCTCGCGGCCCTCCCGCTGTCCGCCCTGGCCGCTGTCCTGCGGCCCACCGCCGAGGCCGGGGACGAAGGGGTGGCCGCCACGCTCGCCCGCGACCTGCTCGCCCGTATCGAGGTGCTGACCGAACTGGGCCTGGGCTACCTGAGCATGGACCGGGCCGCGCCCACCCTCTCGGCGGGCGAACTCCAGCGGCTGCGCCTGGCCACCCAGCTGCGCTCGGGCCTCTTCGGCGTCGTCTACGTCCTGGACGAGCCCTCGGCCGGGCTGCACCCCGCCGACACCGAAGCGCTGCTCACGGTCCTCGGCCGCCTCAAGGAGGGCGGCAACACGCTGTTCGTCGTCGAGCACGACATGGACGTGGTGCGCCGCGCCGACTGGATCGTGGACGTCGGCCCCCGGGCGGGGGAGCACGGCGGCCGGGTGCTGCACAGCGGCCCGGTGGCGGGCCTGGCCGACGTCGCCGAGTCCGCCACCCGCCGCTTCGTCTTCGACACCGCGGCGGCCGATGAGCGCGTCCCGCGCGAGCCCACCGGGTGGCTGACCCTGACCGGTGTGCGGTGCCACAACCTGCAGGACCTGGACGCCGCCTTCCCCCTCGGCGTCTTCACCGCGGTCACCGGCGTCTCGGGCTCGGGCAAGTCCACCCTGGTCACCCGCGTCCTGGCCGACGCGGTCACCGCTCACTTGGGCGACGCAGCCGATGCAGCCGCCGCGTCCGCCGCGCCCGAGGAGGAGGACGGCGACCGCACGCAGGAGGACCTGCCCGCGGCCCAACTGGCCGACGCCAAGGGCCTGGAGGCCGTCGACCGGCTCGTACGCGTCGACCAGAAGCCCATCGGCCGCACCCCGCGCTCCAACCTCGCCACCTACACCGGCCTGTTCGACGCCGTACGCAAGGTCTTCGCGGCCACCGACGAGGCCCGCGCCCGCGGCTACACCGCCGGCCGGTTCTCCTTCAACGTCGCCTCCGGCCGCTGCCCCACCTGCCAGGGCGAGGGTTTCGTCGCCGTCGAACTCCTCTTCCTGCCCGGCACCTACGCCCCCTGCGCCGACTGCCACGGCGCCCGCTACAACCCCGAGACCCTCCAGGTCACCTACCGGGACCGGACCGTCGCCGACGTCCTGGCGATGACCGTCGACGACGCGGCCGACTTCTTCTGCGATGTCCCGGCCGCCGCCCGCAGCCTGCGCACCCTGAAGGAGGTGGGCCTGGGCTACCTGCGGCTGGGGCAGCCCGCCACCGAGCTGTCCGGCGGCGAGGCCCAGCGCATCAAGCTGGCCACCGAACTCCAGCGCGCCCGCCGCGGCCACACCCTGTATCTGCTGGACGAGCCCACCACCGGACTGCACCCCGCCGACACCGAGGTCCTGCTGCGCCAGCTGCACGGACTGGTCGAGGCGGGCAACACCGTCGTGGTCGTCGAGCACGACATGACGGTGGTCGCCGGCGCCGACCACGTCATCGACCTGGGGCCCGGCGGGGGAGCGCAGGGCGGCCGGATCATGGCCGCGGGCCCGCCCGCCGAAGTGGCCTGTTCGAAGGAGAGCCGCACGGCGGGCTATCTCGCACGCAGGAGGGCCGGGACGGGCGCGGCCTGACGGTCGGTTAATGTACGCAGGTCGTCAAGGAGACGGCACCGCGTCCAGCGCGACACAGCAGCAACCGAGCACCGATAAAGGGGCACCTCTCGTGGCAGACATAGAGACGGCCAAGGCGGCATTCGAACGGTTCGACGTGAACGGGGACGGCCTGGTCACCGCCGACGAGTTCAAGCGGGCCATGGCCGAGATGGGCGACCCGTACGTGACCGGCCCGGTCGCCGAGGCCGTCATCAAGTCCAAGGACACCAACAACGACGGACTGCTGTCCTTCGACGAGTTCTGGACCGCCCTGCAGAAGGCCTGAGCCCGGCCGCCTCCTTCACCTCCGGCCGCCCGCGGACAGACGCGCAGGCGGCCGGAGGGCGGTTGCGGACCGGCGGGCGGTGCCTCAGCGGGCCGTGCCCACCGGCGGCGGGGCGGCACCCTCGCCGGTGCCCCAGCCGGACGGCCGCCCGCCCACGGAGAAGGCCAGCTCGCCGCCCGCCCGGATGTCACGGGTGCGCAGATACGTATGGTCCTGCGCGGCGCCGTCCAGGCGTACCGACTGGATGTAGCGGCGCGCTTGGGACGTGCCCGGCGCCGTGATCGTGAACTGCCCCTCGGGGAAGTAGCGGCGGTCCAGCCGCAGATCCACCCGGTCGAAGACCGGGGTGCTCAGCCCCCAGGTGTCGGTGCCCGGCTGCACGGGGAACAGGCCGATCGAGGACAGCACCATCCACGCCGACATCGTGCCCAGATCGTCGTTCCCGGTCATGCCGGTGGGCGCGTCGGTGAACAGGGTCAGCGCCGCGTGCACCACATCCGTGGTCTTCCACGGCCGGCCGGTGGAGAGATAGGTGTAGGGCGCGATGAGGTCGGGCTCGTTCTGCGGGTTGTACTTGTCGGCGTTGTAGTAGTCGTACGGGCCGTTGACCCACACCTCGCGGGCCGTCTTCTCCGGGTCCTTCAGCAGCTGTTCGTACGCGAAGAACGAGTCCAGCCGTTGGTCCGCCGCGGCCTTCCCGCCGATCAGCGAGATCATCCCGGGCAGGTCCTGCGGCACCAGCCACTGGTACTGCCAGGCCGTGCCCTCGTGGAAGCCCTCGCTCTTGGC
Organism: Streptomyces sp. UF-297; assembly: GCF_058245575.1. Classification (NCBI taxonomy): domain Bacteria; kingdom Bacillati; phylum Actinomycetota; class Actinomycetes; order Kitasatosporales; family Streptomycetaceae; genus Streptomyces; species Streptomyces sp. UF-297. Next base: position 24,035 of record NZ_JBSIBZ010000088.1, read on the forward strand.
CGGGTCGGCGGGGCCGGTGAAGGCGCCCGAGGCGTCCCTGGCCCGGAAGAAGCCGGTGGAGGCGTCGAAGAGGGCGCGGTAGTTCTGCGCGCGGGCGGCATAGCGCCGGGCGTCGGCCTCATGGCCCAGGTCGCGGGCCATCTGGGCGAGCATCGCGTCGGAGACGGCGTACTCCAGGGTGGCCGAGGCGCCGTAGTGGAAGTCGGAGTCGCCGGGCTTGGGCGAGGGGCGTTTCTTGTCGTAGGGCACGTAACCGCCGTGCAGATAGGGGGTGTTGCCGTCGCGGCCGACCGCGGGGGAGGCGGCGGGCGGCACGCCGTCGGCGTTCTTCTTCAGCGCCGCGTACGCCTCCTGTTCGTGGCCCTTGAGCAGCCCCTGCCGGTAGGCGTTGGTCAGGAACGGGGTGACCGGGTCGCCGGTCATCACATTCGTCTCGACCGTGCCCATGCCCCACTTGGGCAGCCAGCCGCTGTCCTTGTCGATGCGCAGCACCGACAGCGCCATGTCGCGGGACTCGTGCGGCGCGAGCAGCGCCAGCAGCTGCGCCTGGGTGCGGTAGGTGTCCCACAGCGACCAGTTCTGGTAGTACGTGAACCCCCTGGCGTGGTGGATCTTGCGGTCCCAGCCGGTGTAGCGGCCGTCCACGTCCTCGCCGGTGTTGGGCGCGAGGAAGGCGCGGTAGAGCGAGGAGTAGAAGGTGCGGCGCAGGGCGCGGTCGCCGCCGCGTACCTGTACGAGGCCCAGCCGCTTCTCCCAGGCCTGGTCGGCGGCGCGGCGGGCGCCGTCGAAGGAGATGCCGCCCTCGGCGCGCAGATTGCGCTCGGCGCCGGCCGCGTCCACCCACGACAGCGCGGTGGTCGCCTCGACCGTGCGGTGCTTGCGGGTGTCGAAGCGGGCGTAGGCGCCGTTGCGGCCGTCGGAGGTGGAGGTGGTGGAGCCCGGTGTGACCGTGCCGCCCTTCCAGGTGCCGAAGGAGTCGAAGGGCCGGTCGAAGCGGGTGGTCGTGTAGAGGGTGTAGGGCTGGGAGTCCCAGCAGAAGCCGCGCCCGGTGATGGCGGTGCGTATGGTGCGCGCATCGAGGATCTCCACCCGGGTGGAGACGGTCTTCTTGTGCAGCGACTGGCCCGAGTTGAGCAGGACGTTGGCCTTGTCGGTGGCGGGGAAGGTGAAGCGCTGCTTGCCGGTGCGGGTGGTGGCGGTCAGTTCGGCGAGGATGCCGCCGTAGTCCTTCAGGCGCACCCGGTAGTGGCCGGGGCGGGCCGTCTCCTCGTCGTGGCTGAACCGGGACGCGTACTTCGCGTGATCGGTCTGCGTGATCTCGCCGGTGGTCGGCAGCACCGGCAGATCGCCGCCCGCGTAGCAGCCGACGCCGGAGAGGTGGACGGAACTGAAGCCGCGGATGCGGTCGTGGGTGTAGTCGTAGCCGGAGAAGTGGCCGGTGTCGGGGGAGAGTTGGACCATGCCGAAGGGGACGGCGGCCCCGGGGAAGGTGTTGCCGTCGTTCTGGGTGCCGATGAAGGGGTTGACCAGATCGGTGAGCTTGCCGCCGTCGGCGCCGCGGTCCTGGCGCGGCCCGGCCTGCGAGGCGGGGGCGGCCACACCGCCGGTGATCAGCGCCGCGGCCAGGGCCGCGATGGCGGTACGTCTGATGATGGTGCGTCTGAGGTGTCGACCGTTGCCTGCCATGGAGCACGACCTCCTAGGACAACGTTGTCAGGTTCCGGTCATTTTTGACAGCGGCCCGGTGCCCGTCAAGAGGGCCTTGCGGGCAGGCGGTACGCACCGGCCATACGCGAGGGCGGTCCGCCGGCCCGGGTCGGCGGACCGCCCCTGGGGGCGTACGGTCACAGCCGCCCTTCGCGGTCCTCCAGCTCGTCGATCTCCCGCTCCGCCTTGGCCAGTTCGGAGCGCTTGTAGGAGTACGCGAAGTAGATGACCAGGCCGATCGCGAACCACACCGCGAAGCGCACCCAGGTCTGCCACGCCAGATAGGTGATCAGCCACAGCGAGGCCGCCACCCCGATCGTCGGCACCACCGGCATGCCCGGGCACTTGTACTGCCGCGGCAGGTCCGGCTGCTTGTAGCGCAGCACGATCACGGCCGTGCACACCACCGCGAAGGCCAGCAGGATGCCGATGTTGGTCAGCTCCGCCGCCTCGGCGATGTCCACGAAACCGGCGATCGCCGCGGACCCGAAGCCCACGATCCAGGTCACCCGGGTCGGCACATGGCGCGTGGGGTGCGTCTTGGCGAACCACTTCGGCAGCAGTCCGTCCCGGCTCATCGAGAACCAGACCCGGGTGACGCCCAGCATGAAGGTGAACATCACGGTCAGGATGCCGATGATGGCGCCGACGGCGATCACATCGGCGAACCCGCTCAGGCCCACCGACACGAACGCCGAGGAGAACCCGCTCTCCGGGTCGATGTCCTGGTAGTTCTGCATGCCCGTCAGCACCAGCGTGGCCAGCACGTACAGCACCATCGAGATCGCGAGGGAGTACAGGATCGCCTTGGGCATATGGCGCTGGGCGTCCTTGGACTCCTCGGCCGCGGTGCTCATCGCGTCGTACCCGAACACCGCGAAGAAGACCGTCGCGGCCCCGGTGAACGCGCCGCTGACGCCGAAGGGGAAGAACGGGGTGTAGTTGCCGGTCTTGATGTGGAAGAAGCCCACCCCGATCACCAGCAGCACCACCAGCACCTTCAGCCCGACCACGATCGTCTCGAAGCGCGCGGCGTTCTTGATGCCGAGGGTGAGCAGATACGCGATCAGCAGGCACAGCAGGGCGGCGAAGAGATTGACCTTGTGGCCCTCGCCGGTGCCCGGCGCGCCCAGCATCCAGGCGGGCAGATCACCGCCCATCTCCTCGACCAGGAAGGTGAAATAGCCCGAGATGCCGATGGCGACCACCGCCACGATCGCGGTGTACTCCAGCAGCAGATCCCAGCCGATGAACCAGCCCGCCAGCTCACCGAGGACCGCGTAGCCGTAGGTGTAGGCGGAGCCCGCCTTCGGGATGAGCCCGGCGAACTCCGCGTACGAATAGGCGGCCGCGGCACTGGCCACGCCCGCGATCAGGAAGGAGACCAGCACCGCCGGTCCGGCCTTGCCGTTGGCCACCGTGCCCGCGAGGCTGAAGATCCCCGCGCCGATGATGCCGCCGACGCCGATGGCGGTCAGCTGCCACAGCCCCAGTACGCGGTGGAGCTGTTCGCCCTTGCCGCCCTCCGAATCCTGGATGAGTTCGATCGGTTTGCGGCGCAGTACGCCCTGTCCAGCACGGAGCCCCATGGCCTGTCCTCTCCGTCGTTGGCCGACGGCGGATCATCATGGACCGTTACGGGCCGCGAAGGAAGCAGCCGCGTCGAGGGTCCGGCAGGTCGGTTGACAGGGACGGCGGCCCGGTCGATGGGGAGGGCGGCTCGGTTGACGGGGACGGCGGCGCGCCGGGCCGCCCGGCCTCTCCCGGCCCGATTCCGCGCTCGGTGGCGACGCGGTCTTGTGCGCGCTCGCGGATCGGTGGTCTCGTCTCGTAGACGGCGCCGGACGTACGGGCCTTGGGCTGCGTGCCCCGGCCCGCCACGAGAAGAGCGGAGGACGCCACGCCATGCCCACCCCGACCCTCGCGCCCTGGCAGCTGCGGGCCGCCTTCGCCCGCCGTCTCTCCGACCTCTACGGCCGCGAAGTGCCCGCCTACACCACCCTGTTGAAGGTGACCCGCGAGGTCAACGACCTGGTGGCCGCGCGGGACCCGGAGCGGGCCGCGCGGCTGGGCAGCCTGGAGCGGGTCTCGGCCGAGCGGCACGGCGCGATCCGCGTCGGCACCCCGCGCGAACTGCACGAGGTCGCGCGGGTCTTCGGAGCGATGGGCATGTACCCCGTCGGGTTCTACGACCTGCGGGACGCACCGGGCGGCCCCGTACCCGTCGTCTCCACCGCCTTCCGCCCCACCGACCCCGCCGAACTGGCCCGCAACCCCTTTCGCGTGTTCACCTCGCTCCTGGCCACCGGCGACGGCCGCTTCTTCGGCCCCGCGCTCCGCGCCCGCCTGGAGGCCTTCCTCGCCCGGCGCCGCCTCTTCCCGCCCGAGCTCCTGGACCTGGCCGACCGCGCCGAGCGCGAGGGCGGCCTGCCGGAGCCCGCCGCCGAGCGCTTCCTCACCCTCGCCGCCGCCTCCTTCGCGCTGTCCGCCGAGCCGGTCGACCGCGCCTGGTACGCCGAACTGGAACGCGTATCCGGCGTCGCGGCCGACATCGGCGGCGTCACCACCACCCACATCAACCACCTCACCCCGCGCGTCCTGGACATCGACGAGCTGTACCGCCGGATGGCCGCCGAAGGCATCGCCATGATCGATGAGATCCAGGGCCCGCCCCGCTGGGACGGCCCGGACGTGCTGCTGCGCCAGACCTCCTTCCGCGCCCTGGACGAACCGCGCTGCTTCCGCGAGCCGGACGGCACCCTGACCACCGGCGCGCTGCGGGTCCGCTTCGGCGAGGTCGAGGCCCGCGGCATCGCCCTGACCCGCTCGGGCCGCGCCCTGTACGACGACCTCGTGGCCCGTACCGACCAGCGGCTCGACCGGCCCGGCGCGCCCTCCCGCCAGGAGGCGGCCCGCGCGCTGTGGACCGGGCGCTTCCCCTCCAGCGAGCGCCAACTCGCCCTGTCCGGACACGCGTTCTTCACCTACGCCGCCGCCGAGGACCGCCCGCTGGACGGCCGCCGCCCGCCCGCGGATCCGGCCGCCCTGGTGGAGCAGGGCTGGCTGACCGCCACTCCGGTCGTCTACGAGGACTTCCTGCCCCGCTCGGCGGCCGGAATCTTCCACTCCAACCTCGCGGAGCGGGCGGCCGGGTCCGGCCGGGACGTGGTGCGGGAGGCTGCCGCCTATGACCGCGAGTGGCTGTCCGGGGCGGTCGGCCGCACCGTGCACGATCCCTTCGCCCTGTACGAGGCCGAGGAGCGGCGCTCCTTGGACCTGGCCCGTACCGCTCTTGGCCTGGGCCCTGCTGTCTGAGCGCTGCGCTGGATATGTCGGGTGTCGTCTGCGGGCGCGTTGTGGCTGGTCGCGTCCACGCGGCGGAGCCGCATAGCGACGCCGCCCCGCGCCCCTTTGGGGCGCGGCCGATCGCCGCCTTGTCAACAGCGGCTGGATCTCTGGCATTTCCCCCAGATTTTCGCCATCAGGATGGTGGCGCGCGGCGGCTCGGGTCGGTGGAAGACGGCCCGCGCTCCCCACCGGGGCGTCGCCGTGGGCAGCCCTGCGGGGAAAATTCCTGTCGGCGAAGGTCGGGTACTACCAGCGTGTTCGAGAACCAGCAGAACCAGCATCTGTCACGGCGCCGTCTGCTCGGACTGGCCGCCCTCAGCGGCGCCGCCGTCGCCGGAATGACTACGATTTCCGCCGCTCCGCGGGCCGCTGCCGCGGACAAGGGCAGTCGGCAGGCCGACAGCGGTTCGTTCGTACCGGCCGTGGTGATCGGTACGGGATACGGCGCCGCGGTCTCCGCGCTGCGGCTCGGCGAGGCCAACATCCCCACGCTCATGCTCGAAATGGGCCAGCTGTGGAACCAGCCCGCCGCCGACGGCAACGTCTTCTGCGAAATGCTCAAGCCCGACCGCCGCTCCAGCTGGTTCAAGTCGCGCACCGAGGCCCCGCTGGGCTCGTTCCTGTGGCTGGATGTGATCAACCGGGACATCGACCCGTACGCGGGCGTGCTGGACCGGGTGCACTTCGATCAGATGTCGGTGTACGTGGGGCGAGGGGTGGGCGGCGGCTCGCTGGTCAACGGCGGCATGGCCGTCGTGCCCAAGCGCTCGTACTTCGAGGAGGTCCTGCCGCGGGTGGACGCCGCCGAGATGTACGGGCGGTACTTCCCGCGCGCCAACTCCATGCTCAAGGTGAACCACATCGACAAGGGCTGGTTCGAGGAGACGGAGTGGTACAAGTTCGCGCGGGTCTCGCGCGAACAGGCAGGCAAGACGGGCCTGAAGACCACCTTCGTCCCCAACGTCTACGACTTCGGCCACATGCGGCGCGAGGCGGCCGGTGAGGCGCCCAAGTCCGCGCTGGCGGGCGAGGTCATCTACGGCAACAACCACGGCAAACAGAGCCTGGACAAGACCTACTTGGCCGCCGCGCTGGGCACCGGCAAGGTCACCATCGAGACCCTGCACCAGGTCAAGGCGATCCGTCAGCAGCTGGACGGCAGCTATGTGCTGTCCGTGGACCAGACCGACGCCGACGGCACAACCGTCGCCCGCAAGGAGATCGGCTGCCGTCATCTCTTCCTCGGCGCCGGCAGCCTCGGCTCCACCGAACTGCTGGTGCGCGCCCGGGACACCGGAACGCTGCCCGACCTCAACGCCGAGGTCGGCGCGGGCTGGGGCCCCAACGGCAACATCATGACCGGCCGGGCCAATCACGTCTGGAACCCCACCGGGGCCCACCAGTCCTCGATTCCCGCCCTGGGCATCGACGACTGGGACAACCCCGCCGCCCCGGTCTTCGCGGAGATCGCGCCGATGCCGGCCGGTGTGGAGACCTGGGTCAGCCTCTATCTGGCGATCACCAAGAACCCCGAGCGCGGCACCTTCGTCTACGACAAGGCCACCGACCGGGCCGCGCTGCGCTGGACCCGGGACCAGAACACGCCCGCGGTCGACGCCGCGAAGTTGCTCTTCGACCGGATCAACAAGGCCAACACGACGATGTACCGCTACGACCTGTTCGGCCCGCAGCTGAAGAACTTCTCCGACGACTTCAGCTACCACCCGCTCGGCGGCTGCGTCCTGGGCAAGGCCACCGACCTCTACGGCCGGGTCGCCGGTTACCGCAACCTCTATGTCACGGACGGCGCGCTCGTACCGGGGTCCATCGGCGTCAACCCCTTCGTGACCATTACGGCGCTGGCCGAGCGGAACATCGAGCGGATCGTCGCGGAGGACGTCCGGGCCGCGCGCTGATCCGCACCCCACGGTTCGCTGTTTCCGCTGTTTCCGCTGTTTCTGTCGTTTCTGCCGTTTCCGCTGTTCCGGGGCGGCGGGGGTTGACTCTTTGCTGTCTCGAAAGCGCTCGCACGGGTTCTAAGGATTTTCCGGTGGGGGGCGTGAGATCAAAGAGGGGGTGCGGCCCGTCGATCCGCACAGGGGTGTGTCTGCTGAACCCCGTCTGTCATCGCTGAAAGGTAATCCATGGAATCCTCCCGACGGCCGATCCTCTTTGTCAGCCTTCCGGAGAGCGGGCTGGCCAACCCGCTGCTCGTACTCGCCGAGGAACTCTCCCGACAGAATGTGCCGGATCTCTGGTTCGCCACCGATGAGCCGCGGCGCGAGGATGTGAAGAGGATCTCGGTGGGCTCTCCGGTGGAGTTCGCCTCGCTGGGGGAGGTCATCTCCGAGCTGTCGGCGGTGACCTGGGGCGATGACGTCTATCGGGAGATCACTCAGTCGTCGCGGTTCAAGGCGCATCGCGCGGTGATCAGGCAGTCGTTCGTGCCTGCCGCGCAGAAGGAGAAGTTCCAGAATCTCGCGGCCGTGGTCGACGAGGTCCAGCCCGCGTTGATGGTCATCGACTGCATCAGTGGGTTCGCGGTCGAGCTGGCCATTGCACGGAAGATTCCGTTCGTACTGAGCGTGCCGTTCGCGCCGAGCAATGTGCTGACGGCGTTCACGCCGTTCGGCAAGCGGTATACGCCGTGGGGCTTTCCCGTACCGCATACCGGACTTCCGCTGCGGATGTCGCCGGCGCAGCAGATCAGCAATCAGCTGTTCAAGTGGCGGACGCTGGGACTGTTCCTTTCGCCGAAGATGCGCAAGGTGGTCGCGGAGGACACGCAGCGGCGAAAGGCGCTCGGGCTGGGGCTGATGAGTCCGATGGCGCGGATCGAGGAAGCCGAGCTGGTGCTGTGCAATTCGATTGCCGAGCTGGACTATCCCCTTCGGATTCCTCAGAAGATGCGGCTGGTCGGGGCGATGGTGCCGCCGCTGCCGGAGGCACCGGACGACGAGGAGCTCTCGGCCTGGCTGGATGCCCAGTCGTCGGTGGTCTATGCGGGGTTCGGGACGATCACCCGTCTGACGCGGGATCAGGTCGCTTCGATGGTGGAGGTGGCCCGGCGCCTGGAGGGGCGGCATCAGGTGCTGTGGAAGCTGCCTTCGCAGCAGCAGCATCTGCTGCCGCCGAAGGAGTCGCTGCCGGGCAATCTGCGGATCGAGAGCTGGGTTCCTTCGCAGCTGGATGTGCTCGCCCACCCGAATGTGAAGGTGTTCTTCACGCATGCCGGTGGCAATGGCTACAACGAGGGCGCGTACTTCGGAAAGCCGCTGGTGGTACGGCCGTTGTGGGTGGACTGCTACGACCAGGCCGTGCGCGGCCGGGACTTCGGGATCAGTCTGACGCTCGACCGGCCGCGGGACATGGATGTCGACGATGTGGTCGACAAGCTGAACCGGGTGCTGGAGACCCCCTCTTTCCGTGCGAACGCCGAGCGGCTCGGCGCTCTGCAGCGGGCGGCGGGCGGGCGCACGGCCGCCGCCGATCTGATTCTCGGGCTGCCGGCGCTGGCGAAAGCGTAGGGGCGGGCGCGCTCGTGAGTACGTATGAGGCATGTGCACGTATGAGGAGGATGAGATAGCGAATGGCGTTCACCTATCCCGTGTCCCGGCCTGCGCTGGGCGGAAAAGAGCTGGAGTATCTGACCGCTACGGTCGAGGACGGCTGGATATCGTCGCAGGGGCCGATGGTCCAGCGCTTCGAGCAGTCCTTCGCGCAGTACAACGAGGTCGCGCACGGTGTGGCCTGTTCGTCCGGAACGGCCGCGCTGACGTTGGCACTTCGGGCGCTGGGCGTCGGGCCGGGGGACGAGGTGATCGTTCCCGAGTTCACCATGGTGGCCTCCGCGTGGGCGGTCACGTACACCGGTGCGACGCCGGTGTTCGTCGACTGCGGGGACGACCTCAATATCGATGTCTCCCGCATCGAAGAGAAGATCACGTCGCGGACGAAGGTCATCATGCCCGTCCATATCTACGGGCGGCGCTGCGCCATGGACGCGATCATGGATATCGCGTTCCAGTACAACCTGAAGGTCGTGGAGGACAGCGCCGAGGCCCATGGCGTGCGGCCGGTGGGCGACATCGCCTGCTATTCGCTGTTCGCCAACAAGATCATTACGGCGGGTGAGGGAGGCATCTGTCTCACCGATGACCCCAAGCTGGCAGGGCAGATGGCGCATCTGCGGGCCATGGCCTTCACCAAGGACCACAGCTTCCTGCACAAGAAGGTGGCCTACAACTACCGCATGACGGCCATGCAGGCCGCCGTCGCACTGGCCCAGGCCGAGCGGCTGGACGAGATTCTCCAAGTGCGCCGCGGGATCGAGAAGCGCTACGACGAGGGGCTGGCCGACGTCCCCGGCATCACGCTGATGCCGCCGAGAGATGTGCTGTGGATGTACGACCTGCGGGCCGAGCGCCGGGCGGAGCTGCAGGCGTTCTTGGCCGGGCATTCCATCGAGACCCGGCTCTTCTTCAAGCCGATGAGCCGCCAGCCCATGTATTTCCACCCCGACTGGCCCCTGCTCAAGGCCAGTGAATTCGCCGAGGACGGGCTGTATCTGCCCACGCACACCGATCTGACCGCCGCCGACCAGGACTTCATCATCGGCCGAATCCGCGCCTTCTACGGCGCCAGCTGACCGGTCCCGTCCGAGAGAGGAATTCCGCACATGACGCAGTCGGACCCGATGGTGGTCGACTTCCCCGTGCGCCGGCCCGGCGTGCCCTTTCCGCCGCCCGACTACGCCAAGTACCGGGAGCAGGAGGGACTGGTCCTCTCCCGCCTGCCCAACGGCGCCCGGGCATGGCTGGTCACCCGGCACGAGGACGTACGCGCCGTACTGACCGATTCGAGGATCAGCTCCAACCCCGCGCACAAGGGATTCCCCAACGTCGGGACCGTGGGCGTGCCCACGCAGGAGCAGATCCCGGGCTGGTTCGTGGGGCTGGACTCCCCCGAGCACGACCGCTTCCGCAAGGCCCTGATCCCCGAATTCACCGTCCGGCGCATCCGGGGGCTGCGCCCGGCGATCGAGCGCACGGTGGACGAGCGCCTGGACGCCATGCTGGCCGCGGGCAACTCCGCCGACCTCGTCGCCGACTACGCGCTGCCCGTCCCCTCCCTGGTGATCTCGTCGCTGCTCGGCGTGCCGCCCTGCGACCGCGACTTCTTCGAGTCCAGGACCCGCACCCTGGTCTCGCTCCGCGCCTCGACCGACGAGCAGCGCGAGGCCGCCGTCAAGGAACTGCTGCGCTACATCAAGCGGCTGGTGGACATCAAGGTCAAGTGGCCCGGAGACGACCTCATCAGCAGGCTGCTGGCCTCCGGTTCGATCGCTCCGCGCGAGCTGTCGGGCGTCCTGATGCTCCTGCTCATCGCCGGCCACGAGACCACGGCCAACAACATCTCGCTCGGCGTGGTCACGCTGCTGATGAACCCCCAGTGGATCGGTGACGACCGGGCCGTGGAGGAGACGCTGCGCTTCCACTCGGTCGCCGACATCGTGTCCCTGCGGGTGGCCATCGAGGACGTGGAGATCGGCGGGCAGCTCATCAAGGCGGGCGAGGGCATCGTGCCCCTGATCGCCGCGGCCAACCACGACACGGGCGCCTTCGGGTGCCCCCACGCGTTCGACCCCTCCAGGAGCGCCCGCCAGCACGTGGCCTTCGGCTACGGAATCCATCAGTGCCTGGGGCAGAACCTGGTGCGCGTCGAGATGGAGATCGCCTACCGCAAGCTCTTCGAGCGCATCCCCGACATCCAACTCGCCGTTCCCGTCGAGGGGTTGAGCATCAAGTACGACGGCGTCCTCTACGGCCTGGAGGAGCTCCCCGTCCGCTGGTAGGGCACCGGCCTCCCGGCCAAGAGCCCCGACCCGTCCGCCCGGCGTGCCACCGGCCGCCCGGCGGACCCGATCCACTGCAGGAGAGACATCGGCATGCGTATCACCATCGACTCGGACCGCTGCGTGGGCGCGGGGCAATGCGTGCTGTCCGCGCCACAGGTCTTCGACCAGGACGAGGACGGAATCGTCACCCTGCTCGCCGAGCCCGGCGCCGACCAGGAGTCCAAGGTCCGGATCGCGGGCGGCCTGTGCCCGTCCCGGGCGATCACCGTGCACGAGGGCTGACGCCCGACCCGGGCGATCCGCCCGCCGGACCCCCGCAACCGACGACAGCGCATGACATCCGGGAGTGATGGTGCCCGTTCGCACAGATGACTACGTGATCGACCCGCCCGCCGACGCGGCCGGTGTACGGGGCGGCTGCACGCTCCCCGAGGTGTTCGCGTCCGCCGTGGCAGCCGCCCCCGACGCGGTGGCCCTCGTCGACGGGGACCGCTCCTGGACGTGGGCGCAGTGGCGCGCGGACGTCGACGCGCTGGCCCGCGGTCTGCAGGAGTCGGGCGTCGGGCCCGGCGACGTGGTGGCGGTGCGGCTGCCGAACTGCTGGGAACTGCAGACCCTGCACCTGGCCGTCGCGGCCGTCGGGGCGGTGCTGCTGCCCGTCCACCAGGGCACCACGGCCCCGGAGGCCCACGCGCTGCTGACCCGGGCGGAACCCGTCCTGCTCGTCCTGTCGGCCGCCGGGGACGAGAGCGCGGCGACGGCCCGCTCGCTGGTGGAGAGCGTGCCGTCGTTGCGCGGCGCGCTGATGGCCGGTGCGCCGGAGGAAGGGCGCGAGGAGCCGCAACTCGCTTCGCTGGAGGGGCTGTTGACGGCCTGGGCGGGCAGCGAGCCCCGGCCGGTGGACGTCACCCCCGACCTGCCCCTCGTCCTGATCCCCTCGTCCGGCACGGCCTCGGCGCGGCCCAAGCTCTGTGTGCACAGCCACGACGGCCTGCTGTCGAACACCGCGGCCGTCACCGCCGAGGCCGCCGACGCCTTCGCCGGTACGGTCCTGACGGCCTGCCCGATGACCCATCTCTTCGGCCTCCAGGCCATGCACACGGCGCTGTTCGCCGCCCGCGCGCAGGTCCTGCTGGCCGGCTGGGACGTGGACCGCTTCCTGGAACTGGCCAGGAAGCACGACCCCCGCGTCGTCTTCGCCGTGCCCACGCAGCTGCGCGATGTCGTGGCGCGGCTGGCCGGGGCGCAGGAGCCGGCGGGCTTCGCGCCGCACCAGGTGCGTACGGCGGGGGCCGCCGTCGCGCCCGTACTCGCCGACCGGGTACGCGCCGTCCTGGACTGCGAACTGGTCGTGGTGTGGGGGATGTCCGAGATCGGCACCGGCACCCGCACCCGGGCCCACGACCTCGACGGCAGCGTGGGACGGCCGGTGCGCGGCGTGGACCTGCGGGTCCTCGACGAGCACGGCGAGGTGTGCGCGGCGGGGGAGAGCGGTGAACTCCAGTACCGGGGGCCGGGGCTGTTCCGCGGCTACTTCCGCGAGCCGGAGCTGACACGCGCGGCCCTCACCGAGGACGGCTGGCTGCGCACCGGCGATCTCGCGGCCATCGGCGCGGACGGCGTGGTGGTGCTGCACGGCCGGGCGAGCGAACTGATCAACACGGGCGGCCGCAAGTTCAGCGCCACCGAGGTCGAGGGGCTGCTCGCGGGCCTTGCGGGCCTGGGCCCGCTGGCCGTGGCCGGCGCACCGGATGACCGGCTGGGGGAGTACCCGTGCCTGGTCGTGACCGACCACGCGGACCGCACGATCGGCCTGAGCGAAGTGACCGCGTTCCTGCGCCGGCTGGGGCTCGCCGACCACAAGATCCCCCTCGAACTGGTCTCGGTGCGCGAGCTGCCCCTCTCTCCCGCAGGCAAGCTCGACCGCCGGGCGCTCAAGCAGCTGCTCGCCGGCCACGAGGCGGCGAGCGTCGCGGCCCGGCTCGGCGCGGTCCCGCCGTACTCGGTCCAGGAGGCGCTGGAGCTGGTACGCGACTGCGTCGGCCAGGTGCTCGGGAGCGGCGGCACGGCCGTCCCCTTCGCCCCCGACACGGACTTTCGCCGGCTCGGCCTGGACTCCATCCTCGCGGTGCGGCTGCGGAATCTGCTGCGGGAGGAGACCGGGCTGCCGCTCCCGGCCACGCTGGCCTTCGACTGCCCCACCCCGCGGGCCGTCGCGCGCGTACTGGCCGAGCAGGAGGAGCCGTCCCCGCAGGAGCCGTACCGGACCCCGGCGGACGACGCCGACCCGGTGGCCGTCATCGCGATGGCCTGCCGGCTGCCGGGCGGAGCGGACTCCCCTCAGGCCCTGTGGGAGCTGCTCGCCGACGGGAGCGATGCCATGTCCCCCTTCCCCGAGGACCGCGGCTGGGACCTGGACCGGCTCTTCGACCAGGACGCCGACCGCCCGGGTACCTCCTACGCGCGCGAAGGCGGCTTCCTGCACGACGCGGGCGACTTCGACGCGGGCTTCTTCGGGCTGTCCGACCAGGAGGCGACGGCGACCGATCCGCAGCAGCGACTGCTCCTGGAGGCGGCGTGGGAGACCTTCGAGCGGGCGGGCATCGACCCGACGTCCTTGAAGGGGACCCGTACCGGCGTCTTCGCGGGCGCGATGGACCGCGGCTACGGAGCGGGCGCCTTTGCCGCGCCCGGCGCCTGGGAGAGCATGCTGATCACCGGGACCTCCGGCAGCGCGGTCTCGGGGCGCATCGCCTACACCTACGGGCTCGAAGGCCCCGCGATGACCATCGACACCGCCTCCTCGTCCTCCCTCGTCGCCCTGCACCTGGCCTGCCGGTCGCTGCGGTCGGGCGAGAGCGACCTGGCGCTGGCCGGCGGCGTCACCGTCATGGCGACCCCGGCGCCCTTCGCGCACTTCTCCCGGCTGCGCGCGCTGTCCCCCGACTCCCGCTCCATGGCCTACGCCGACGCCGCGAACGGCTCCGCGTGGTCGGAGGGCGCGGGGCTGCTGTTGCTGGAGCGGCTGAGCGACGCCCGGCGCAACGGACACCGCGTCCTGGCGCTCGTACGGGGCTCCGCCGTGAATCAGGACGGCGCCTCCAACGGGCTCACCGCGCCGAGCGGGCCCGCACAGCAGCGCGTCATCCGCCAGGCCCTGGCCGACGCCGGACTGACGCCGCAGGACGTGGACGCCGTGGAAGGACACGGCACCGGCACCCCGCTCGGCGACCCCATCGAGGCCCAGGCCCTGCTGGCCACGTACGGCCAACAGCGGCCCGCGGAGCGGCCGTTGTGGCTGGGATCGGTGAAGTCGAACCTCGGGCACACACAGGCCGCCGCCGGGGTCGTCGGGGTCATCAAGACGGTGCTGGCGCTGCGCCGGGGCGTCCTGCCGCGGACGCTGCACGTGGACGCTCCCTCGGCCGAGGTGGACTGGTCGGCCGGTTCGGTCCGGCTGCTGACCGAGGCCCGGCCCTGGCCACGGGAGAGCGGACACACGCGCCGGGCAGGGGTGTCCTCCTTCGGGATCACCGGCACCAACGCGCACGTGATCGTGGAGGAGGCGCCGGGGGAGGCGGCACCGGGCGAGGCCCCGGCAGAGGGACGGTACGTGTCCGGGGCGGCCCGGGGCCCGGAGGAGGCGGCCGATGACGTGGCCGCGCCGTGGGTGCTGTCCGCCCACAGCCGGGCGGCGCTGCGCGCCCAGGCGCGGCGGCTGGCCGAGCACGTGAGCGCCGATTCCGGCCTGCGGGCCCAGGATGTCGCCCACGCCCTGGCCACCACCCGTGCCCGGCACCGGCACCGGGCCGTCGTCAGCGGCGCCGACCGGGACCAACTGCTGTCCCTGACCGATCAGTTCGGGCGCGGTGAGCGCACCTCGGGCGTCATCCCGCACGATGGCGTACCGGGCGGACTGGCCTTCGTCTTTTCCGGGCAGGGCAGCCAGCGCAACGGCATGGGCCGGGGCGCGGCCGAGGCGTTCCCGGTCTTCGGGCAGGCGCTGCGCGAGGTGTGCGCCGCGCTGGATCCGCTGCTGCCGCGGCCGCTGACCTCGGTGATGTGGGCGGCTCCCGACTCCGAGGAGGCGGCCCTCCTCGACGACACCACCTACACGCAGCCCGCGCTGTTCGCCGTCCAGGTCGCCCTGTACCGGCTGCTGGAGTCCTGGGGCGTGGCCCCCGGCCACCTGGTGGGGCACTCGGTCGGCGAGATCTCCGCGGCCCATGTGGCGGGCGTGCTCGGCCTCCAGGACGCGTGCACCCTGGTGGCGGCCCGCAGCAGGCTGATGGGCGCGCTGCCGCCCGGTGGCGCGATGGTGGCGGTGCGCATCACCGAGCCCGAAGTGGAGCCGTGGCTGGCGGAGTTGACGGACGCGGTCGCGATCGCGGCCGTCAACGGTCCGCACTCGCTCGTCCTCTCGGGCGCCGAGGCCCCGCTCGCCGCGCTCACGGACCGGCTCGCCGCCGCCGGCCACAAGACCCGCAGGCTCATGGTGAGCGCCGCGCCCCACTCGCCGCTGATGGACCCCATGCTGGAGGAGTTCCGCGCGGTCGTCCGGGCCCTGTCCTACGCCGCGCCCACCGTTCCCCTCGTCTCCACCGTCACCGGCCGCCCGCTGACCGGCGCGGAGGCGTGCGACCCGGACCACTGGGTGCGGCACGTGCGGCAGTCCGTACGCTTCAAGGACGCGATCGGCCGGCTCCGGGACGAGCACGTCACCGCTTTCCTGGAGCTGGGCGCCGAGCCGGTGCTCACGCCGATGATCGACGAGTGCCTGGAGTCGCCCGGCCCGCAGCCCGGGGCCTGCGTGATGCCGACGCTGCGCACCGGCGACCCGGAGCGGCACGCCCTGCTCACGGCGGTCGCCCGGGTGCACGCCCATGGCGTTGCCGTCGACTGGGACGCGGTGCTTCCCGGGGCCCGGCCCGTCGCCCTGCCGACGTACGCGTTCCAGCGGCGGCGGTTCTGGCTGGCGTCGGCCCCGGCGGGCCCGGCTGCCGACGGGGGCCCGGCGGACGCCCCGGTTGCCGCGGGCGGGACGGCGGACGCCGAAGAGCCGCCGGCGCTGCAGGCCCGGCTGTCCGGCCTCGACGGCGCCGAACAGGACGCGCTCGTACGGGACCTGGTCCTCGCCGAGACCTCGGCCGTCCTCGGCGGCCAGGAGACGCGGGGGGAGGAGGGCAACCGCACGTTCAAGGAGCTGGGCATCACGTCGGTGAACGCCGTCGAACTGCGCAACCGCCTCATCGAGGCGACGGAGATGCGGCTTCCCGCCACGCTCGTATACGACTACCCCACGCCGAACGCCATCGTGCGGCTCGTCCGCGAACGCCTCGCGCCGCCCTCTCCCGCGCGCGATATGGCCGCTGTCGTGGCCGAGTTGGAGTCCCTGCTCATGTCCGGGGCCGAGGTTTCGCAGGAGACGGCGGCACGGCTGAAGGCGCTGACGGCGGGGACGGCCGCCACGGACAGTGGCACGGACACCGGCCCCGGTGAGTCGCTGGATGTGATGTCGGCCAGCGACGAGGAGCTGTTCCGGCTGATGGACGCCGGGAGCTGAGGACCGGGGAGTCGACGGCGGGGGGGGGGGGGGGGGGGGGGGGCG